>JAURLQ010000036.1 GCA_030831125.1 Gammaproteobacteria bacterium | reverse complement strand
GGCTTGCCTGGGCGCACTGGCGCACGCCCCTACGGGTTCGGTGTATCCAGATAGATCCTGTGGGCGCGCAAGCACGCCCCTACGGGTTCGGTGTATCCGGATAGATCCTGTGGGCGCGCAAGCACGCCCCTACAAGCACAGATTGATATTCAACGATTACCTGTGAACATGATCTTTGGGCGTAGGGGTCGGCTTGCCGACCCGTTTCCCCAACAGAAATAGCGAGCGCAAAAAAAAGGGCGCTTCAACAAGCGCCCTTTTGATATTTCCCTGATTGATCAGTCTGCGGTGACCTTGCTCACAAAGTCCAGAATAGGACCGGTCAGCGAGGTATCGCGTGTACCAACTGCATAGGTTTCAGACATGTGTGAATGCCCACGCAGATAAAGAGTATCTACCTGACGTCCTGCCTGATTCATGGCGCGCAGCAAGGTGTTGAACTGCTCACGATACTGGTCGGCATCGAACTCGGCATAGGTTGCCAGAATTGGTGTATCGGAACGGGTCAGCCATGGCAGTGCATTACGCTCAGTATATGCGGAGACATCACTGCCATAGTAGTTTTCCCAGGCAGGTTCATCGCCGAGTGCATAGAAACCCGAGGTGAGGATGGCACCAGCAATAACTGCTGACTGTCGTTTTTTCTCGATGTCGGCCATGTAGTCGGCCACATGTGATGCACCAGTAGACTTGCCCCACAGGAATATCTTGTCGGGGTCGCCACCGTAGCTCACGATATTGCGACGCAACCAGTCCACTACTGCCCGCATGTCTTCAATACCTGCCGGCCAGGTGCTTTCAGGTGCATAGCGGTAATTGATGTTTACCCCAATCATGCCATTGCTGGCTGCCCAGTAGGGAATGTTGTCGTAGAAGGGCGAGTTATCGGCACTCTTGTTGCCACCGCCGAATCCACCACCGTGGACAAACACCATAACAGGCAACAGCTGGCCACCATCAGCTGGCGTGACCACATCCAGCACATTGCGTTCTGCCGGTCCGTAGGCAATGTCGCGCGTTACCTGCAGATTGGCAAACATATCCTGTGGGAGCAGGGGCTGATAGATTGCGGCAGTGTCACGGGCACCACCCTGGGGGCCAAGCTGGATAAGCCTGTCGCGCTGTTCCTGGGGAATGGCGGAAATGTCGCTTGTGATTACCGGATTATCGACTGGCTCCGGTGTTCTGGAACGGCGAATAAAATCCAGTATCGGTTGGGTCAGCGAATCATCGCTGGTGCCAATGGCATAGGATTCAGAAAAATGGGAATGTCCACGCAGGTAAAGCGCATCCATTGTTCTCCCTGCCTGGTTCATGGCATTGAGCAATGCATAGAACTGGTCACGATACATTTCAGCATCGAATTCTGCATAGTTGGCAAATATGGGCGTGTTGCTCTCCACCAACCAGGTCAGCGCATTCATTTCGGGATAGCGTGATACGTCATTACCGTAGTAGTTTTCCCAGGCCGGTTCATCGCCGAGCGCATAGAACCCGGAATTGAAGATGGCGCCTGCTATCTGGTCCGGCTCCCCTTTTCTGGCAACATCTGCCATGTAGTCAGCTACATGCGAAGCACCGGTGGATTTGCCCCAGAGGAAAATGTCTGATGGATTGCCACCATAGTCGGCAATGTTCTCTTTTACCCAGGCCACGATGGCGCGCATGTCTTCAATGCCGGCAGGCCATGGGTTGGCAGGTGCATAGCGGTAATTGACGTTGACACCGATCATGCCGTTATTGGCAGCCCAGTAGGGCACGTTGTCATAGAAAGGAGAGTTGTTGGCACTCTTGCTGCCACCACCGAATCCGCCACCATGCACAAAAATCACAACCGGACGATTGCGAATACGGCCTGCAGGGGCAACCACATCCAGCACGTTACGATCTGCCGGGCCATAGGAAATGTCACGGGCGATATTGAGTCTGCTGAAAAGATTGGGTGGAAACTGGTTGGTGTAAAGTGCCTGGGTGGCTCCAATGTTGGGTTGAGACCCCATTTTGACCAGCTCTGCGGCAATCTGGTCCGGAATTTCTGAAAGGTCACTGGCCACAATCTGGTTTTCGATAGGCTGTGGCATTGACGGGTTGGCAGAAGCTGCCTGTTGGCTGGTCTGTTGTGCAGGTGGTGGACTGAAAGCTGACTGCGTGGACTCTTGAGCATCTCCCCCACATCCGGCCAGCATCAGCCAGATTACACCAACGAACGAAATTCCAGTTCTGTTCACGGTTGTTCCCCTTGGATATTTGATGAATCGGCAAGAATAAACAGCAAGCCCGGATGCGTCCAGTTGAGAATCTGTATACACAGCCGGTACAGCACAGATTCATAAGCCCAATGACCCGGTTCTGGTCTGCAGGCCGGATCCCAGGCCGGCATCAGAACCTGAAGGTGTAATTGAACCTGAGCGAGAGGTCTCCCGTGGTCGAATTGAACTGGTTATCCTTGTCGGTATCGACAAGCCCCCAGTTCAAGACGAGAAAGGCCTGCTGCCCTGCCCTGGGTATCCAGTGCAGGCGGCTGTTGATGCCCAGGTTTTCCGAGACATTGTCGTACTGGACCAGGTTGCTCCATGACAATGTTGAGGAAAATGCGTACTGCGAATTGAGGCCGAACTGCCGCACCGTGAAGTTGCCACCGGGTAACTTGATGGCATTTTCAGTGTAACTCAGGTTAATCGCGAAGTTGCGGTTGGGTCGCCAGGTAACGTCCCCGGTTTTCTGGAGATGGCTACCATCGTAATAATCGCCGTTCCAGAGTTGCAACCTGCCTGACACTCTACGCTGGCCACCCCATGACATGCCCACAAAACCTTCATACCAGGCATACTCTCCCGCCGGTATGGTGATTGTGCGTGATCCGTCAGAAGCCCGATAGATCGTGAAGGGTTGCCTGAACGCTTCCTTGAAATACACAAGGCGGGAGAAGTAGTTGTCGTTGGTATTGGTGAAGGACGTGACCCGCAAACCAATATTCTCGTTATTGAGGCTGCCATCGAACAGGTTCTGTGCACGGTAGCCTTCAGCGACAACAGCTACAGAGCGGAATAATTGCCCGGGGGCCATGAAGAAGCGATAGCCCAGATTGGCATGGTGGTCCTCTATATCCGTGACATTCACGTAACCTGCTGCAGGAAAGAAATTCTCTTCCGTACGTTTGTACTGGTACAGCGCCTGCCAGCCCTGGGCATTGGGCAGGAAGAAATTGACCCCATAGGCAGCATTGTCCGAATCGGGCAGTCCCTCTGTGTCGGTCTGCTCATAGAAGCCGGAAAATTCCACCGTATTGCCATAGAAAGCCGTGTTGCGGTACCGGATATCCGTGCCCACGAGGGTGTTGTCGAAATTACCCTGCGGGTTGCCATCCGTGACTATCGCACCCACCTGCGTGCGGGAACCCACGTTCAGGACAGTACGACCAACAAATATATTCTGCGAGTCGAGAGCACCGAATTCATCCTGGTTGATCAGTAATGAACCCACGTTCCAGTCACCGATACGACCACTGAGTTTCACGCCCCCGACAATATCTATCGGCGCGCCGGTCGGGCCAAGACCGATACGCCGTGAGAAAAACGGTCTGGCATTCTGCCTGGCCGGGTTTGATGCCGCAGAAGAGCCAGTGCCCGAAGTGCTGTTGAAGCCTCCGGACCCGATCTGACCGAACTCGAAAATATCGACATCCCGCAGGAAAAAGTCACGCTTCTCGGGAAAGAACAGGTTGAAACGGGTGAGGTTGACCTGCCTGTCATCCACCTCAGTGGCCGAGAAGTCGGTATTGAGGGTCAGCGAGGCATTGAGCTGCGGGGTAATCTTGTAGAACACATCCAGCTGGGGTTCGTAATGGTTCTCTGCAAAACCGCCAGGGCCGAATTTGCGGTTGCGACGAAGGGTCATGGAAGGCACGATATCCAGGCCCACGCCCTGGCGCATACCAGCCAGTCCGGTGGCAATGCCGGAAGTGCTGGGATTGATTTCGCGGTTGAACGAGGACCACGCAATGATCTCGTTGCTCTGGCGACGGATACGACTGAAATTGAGTCCCCATGTGGCAGAGCCCGGATTGAAGGAAAGACTCTGGAACGGGATGCGGATTTCGGCGGTCCAGCCCTGATCATCACGCTGGGCCCTGGCTTCCCAGATACCATCCCAGTTGCCTTCAACCTCGATGATATTCTGGAACAGCCCCTCCCAGCGCACACCATTGGGATTGACCTCAAAACGGTAGCCGTTACGGCGATCGAGATAGGGATCTATGATTACAGCAAATACATCATCACTGTCGAGCGACTGACCCTGCCTGAGCACTCGGTCGGTGATAGTGGAAGTATCTGTTTCGAACATCCGGGCACCGACATACAGCGCCGTGTCCGAATAAAAAACCCTGATCTGTGTTGCCTGTGTCGGGGGTGCATGATCCTGCGGGAAAACCTGGTGAAAATCCTCCAGCAGCCCGGCACTTGTCCAGTCTGCCTCATCAAGGCGACCATTGATGATGATATCCCCCTCCAGCCGGGGCAGTTCCAGCATGGTCGCTGGTGCGCCGCCGACTATGGGGGCCTGGGCATGGGTATGTAATGCAACCATGGCACAGGAAGCGAACAGGGCGGCTCGCAGCATGCAGGATGAACAACGGAACAGGCCCGCATTTCGCCAGACAGAACAGGACAACGTTTACCCCCGATATTTTCGTTGACCAGAGATTATAGGAAGAAATGGTTCGGGTGTCCCTTGATATGTCTGATGCACAAGATGCGACACAGCAGACACTGCTGTCGGTTCCCCGGGGCGATATTGCAATTTCCGGCAATATCGCGCCAAATATGTACGGCATGTTTCAATCCTTATTTCATGCCTAAGGAGGAATCACCGTCATGAATAAAAACAAGAAGATCATTGCATGGGCTGCCGCACCTCTGCTTTTCAGCACTTTTGCCTATGGCGCACAGGACACCAATGCAGAACCGCCGGAACTCGGCTTTTTCATCACCAGCGTAGGGCTTGGTGATGGCGGCAATCTGGGTGGCCTTGAAGGTGCCGATGCACATTGCCAGGCACTTGCTGCCAATGTGGGTGCAGGACATCGTACCTGGCGCGCTTACCTGAGCACTCAGGGACCGAATGCCGTCAATGCCATTGACCGTATCGGTACCGGCCCCTGGGCCAATGCCAATGGGGTGGTCATGGCCACCAACATTGAAAGCCTGCTCTACGACAACTCCAACTTCGGTATCCAGTTCACAGTGGATGAAAATGGCAACCCCTTCGATACCAGAATGGATGATGACTATGATTCCACCGAACATGATGTGCTGACAGGCTCCAGGATTGATGGCACAGCCTTTCCAGCAGGTGAAGACAGAACCTGTAACAACTGGACCAGCAACAATGAAGGCAGCGCATGGGTGGGTCATGCAGACCGTTACTCCTTTGCCACTCCGGGTTCACCCTGGAACTCTTCTCATGGCACTCCGGGATGTACACCACAGGCATTGATCCAGGTTGGTGGTGCAGGACTGCTGTACTGTTTTGCTGCTGATTAATATCTGGAATATGTCAGGGACCCCAGGTCCCTGACAGTTTGGCTGTATGACCGGTTTGCTTTGAGCTGATAAACGCGCTCAGAAATCTGTAGAAGGTACCCGGCACCTCAATCCATGATGTCCTCCCTGCAAAGCGCATGGCAAATGCTCAGACCAGGCGCATTACGAGCGGCATTGCGCTTCTGCCCCATCTGCACTAAATCCAGACTGATCATCCGGCTTGATGACAATGAAATTGCCATTCGTTGCACCAGTTGCCGTGCGAGCGTGGTTTCCATGTCCATTGCGGCAGTCATAAGGAAGCGCTTTCCCTCGCTTGCCACACTGAAGATCCATGAACTTTCCTCACGCGGTCCCTTGCACCACTGGCTGGCAAGACAGTGTCCGCATCTGCAGTGTTCAGAATATTTCGCTGATGTGCCAAGTGGTGAATATCACAATGGGGTGATGTGCCAGGACGTGCAGCAAATGTCCTTGCCAGATGAAAGCCTTGACCTGTGTACCAGTACTGATGTGTTTGAGCATGTTCCGGATGATCAGGCCGGATTCAGGAATATATGCCGTGTGCTGAAACCGGGTGGTTTTTTCATTTTTACAGTACCCCTGTGTGGCGAGCAGACCATTGAACGTGCCCATCTGCTGCCCTCGGGAGGTATCGAGCACCTGCTTCCACCCGAGTATCATGGCGACCCGATTGCCGAATCCGGTCGAATTCTGGCTTTTCGCAACTACGGCAATGACATTACAGGCAAACTGAAAGCTGCCGGTTTCAGCGATGCGCACATAGAGGCACCTGCCTTGCCGGTTTACTGGGGTATAAGCCGGCAGGTTGTGGTTGCCCGCAAATAGTTTCTTTTCGCCTCACTTGCTCCACCACTGACAGAATGTTGCAATGGCAGGCTCAACAGGACTGGAAATCATATGGGAACTTCTGCCCGGGCACATTCGGCCCATCCGCAGGTCATTCAGGCATTTCTCTGGTGAAGATCCGTTCGCTTACCCACATAGGTGTCCCTGAGTCTGATTTGCTGGATGCATCGCGAATGAAACGTCAGGCACGTGCTGCTGCCACCAAAGCAGAAGAGATGCAGGCCCGGGAAGTACATTGTGCGGTTCATGATGTGCCGGAAAGCGACCTCATGCTGCTTGATGAACAGACGCTTCGGGATCTGGAAATATTCAGGACTGAAAGCTCCGGGCAAAGTCTGTTTGACTGGTGCAATGCCACACGAAATCTCAAGGGCGCAAAAGTACTGCGTGCCCGCATGCAAAGGCCGTTTTCAAATCCCGAAAGAATCCGGGAAACACAAACTGCCATTGCCTGGCTGAATGAGAATTTCAAACAGTTCGAACACCTGCCCACATTCGTTACTACCGACCTTATCGAATTCTACATTCATGGCATTCTGCCGCTGGCAATGAGCAAGAATGCCTTTGAGTTCTTTTTCGCCATGCTGGATATCCGCTTAGGGGATGATCTGCGTTACCACCGCATCACGGTCGGTGTGGAAGCTGTTTCCACCATGATCCGGGCATTGCGCGACATATTCAGCAAGCCTGAACTGGACAATCCCCGTGGTGAAGTTGCCGCTGTGCTGGAGGAAATGCGTGAGCTGCTTTCGAGCCCGGGGTTTGCGCTGGTTACTGAGCGCAAGGTGTGGGACATGCGTCCCTGGACGATACTGCGCATTGATCAGGTTTTTCGAATGCATGAGAAACATTCGGTCTATCGTCTGCTGCACCTTGTATATGAACTTGACGCCCTGCTGGCAATGACCCAGACCATGCGCCGGCAAAAGCTGACAATGCCGGAACTGACTACAGGGGCCCTGGCAGTTTCCGCTGAACAAGTCATTCATCCACTGGTAAGCAATGCTGTTCCCAACCCTGTGAATCTTGATCAGACACATCGGCTGTTGTTCTTGACCGGCCCGAACATGGCAGGAAAAACCACCTATCTGCGTGCCGGTGCCATTGCACTTTATCTGGCTCATCTGGGGATGGGTGTGCCTGCACAGGCAATGCGCTTTACTCCTGCCCAGAGGTTGTACAGCTCCATCAGTCTGATGGACAACCTCAGTATTGGTGTAAGCTTTTTCCGGGCTGAAGCATTGCGTGTAAAAACAATCGCCCGGGCTCTCGCCGAAGGCTATCGTGTTATTGCAATCATGGATGAACCCTTCAAGGGGACCAATGTAAAAGATGCGCTTGATGCTTCCCTTGAGGTTTTACTGCGCTTTGCAGTGCGCGAAGACAACCTGTTCATGTTTTCATCCCACTTGATAGAAATGGAGGAACGTATGCGCGCCTGCAGTCAGGTAACCTGCTGTCATTTCGAGGCTGATGAAAGTGGCGGCAAACTCGGATTTGATTATGTCCTGCGTCCGGGCGTATCTTCACAGCGCCTCGGCATGCGCGTTTTGAGCGAAGAAGGTATTTTTGAATTGCTCGATGCCAGAGCAAAATCACCTGATTGAATGACAACTGCCGGAGATCCCTTCTTGACCAATACCCTGCCAGCATGTCCGTCCTGCAAGGGCGAATTTACCTATGAAGACAAGAACACTCTGATATGCCCTGAATGTGGTCATGAATGGCATGCAGGAGAATCCGGCGGTGAACCCGAAGACAACACTACAGTAAAGGATACCAACGGAAATATTCTGGCTGATGGTGACAGCGTTACTGTAATCAAGGACCTCAAAGTGAAAGGCAGCTCATCTGTGGTGAAGGTTGGCACTAAAGTGCGCAATATCCGGCTGGTGGAAGGTGACCACAATATCGATTGCAAAATTGATGGTATTGGCGCCATGAAGCTCAAATCTGAATTTGTCAAAAAAGCCTGACGGCAAATATCTGCAGGAGAAAACTTTATGGACGCGGCATTCTGGCACGAGAAGTGGAACAGCGGTGAAATCGGGTTTCACGAAAATCGGCCCAATCCTCTGCTTACCAATAACATCGATGCATTGGCACTCTCCGATTCCGCCCGACTGTTTCTGCCCTTGTGTGGCAAGACTCTCGACATACATTGGCTGCTTGCAAACGGGTATCGAGTATCGGGTATTGAACTGCATCAACAGGCTGTGGATGAACTGTTTGCAGAACTGGGCCTGGCACCTGTTATTTCTGAATGCGGAAACATGTTGCAGTACTCGGCTGACAACATTGTTGTGTTTGTTGGAGATATCTTCGAGTTGACGCCACAATTGCTTGGCACGATTGATGCGGTCTATGACCGTGCTGCACTGGTGGCACTGCCGCCACAAATGCGTATCCGATACTGCAAACACTTGCTGCAGCTGACAGGAAATGTGCCACAACTGCTGGTAACTTTTGAATACGACCAAAGCGTCATTGCCGGCCCGCCACACTCGGTTCCGGCACCAGAGGTACTGGCACATTACAGCGATAACTACAGAATCAATTTGCTGCAGTCGCGTGATGTGCCGGGTGGGATGAAAGGCAAAACCCCTTCAACAGAAAATGTCTGGAAATTACTTCCGGTTCAGTGAATATACTGTTACCTGACTATGGCGCCGTCACTTTCAAGAAGCTTGAAAATCCGGTTGGCTACTATGCTGTAACCTTCGCTGTTGGGATGTGACATATCGCCAAGCAGCAGATCAGGATTGCCAGCAAGGCCGGTGCGTATGGAAGGCATCAGGTTGGCACCCTCTTCTTCTGCAACCCTGCGGAACAGTGATGTGCCGGGGTCCTGGAAGTTGTCCAGCGTAAGCGTGCGATCAGCCAAATAAACTTTTGCCCCTGCCAACACAAAAATGGATACCATTTTGCGCAGGTTAGCCTCGGTCATTTCCGAACCCATGCGTTGCGACCTGTCATTGCCGCCCAGTGCGATCAATACTACTGCAGGTTGCAGGGTAAGCCCTCTGTGCAGATTGGACATGGCCATCTGTGTTGAGCTGCCACTGCGACCATGATTCACAACCCGATAGGCGTAGCCGCCCTGATCAAGCAATTGCTGCAATTGTGCCGGATAGGATTTGTCACGGGGAACGCCCCAGCCGGCAGTGGTGCTTTCTCCTATGGTAAGAATAACCGGACGGGCGTCCTGTTGCTGGGCAACACTGTTCATACTGACTCCCGACAGCAGCAGGAAAAACACAGCAATTGCTCTGCAGATATTCATGACATGCATGGTCTGGTCCTGTTAGTGTTCCTGTCAGAAAAAAACTTTCAGCAAGCCTCTGATACACTTGCCTGCGGATTTCACAGACACAATAGCATGCTGACTATCTTTTTTGGCATCTGTATTTACGGCATGGCCGAACGCGAACTGCGGCGCGGCTGGCTTTGGGGGCCCGCCTATTGTCTGGGATCTGCGCTTGTCCAGACTACCTTGATTGCAGGCTACTGGGG
>JAURLQ010000035.1 GCA_030831125.1 Gammaproteobacteria bacterium | reverse complement strand
CTGATATCAGGAAAATGTGAAGATGTAGGTGCAATTGTCATCCAACAGTTCAGAGGACTGTCAGCCAGGGCCCCGTATTTTTCCAACGGCTCAGCACCATCACTGAGAGCACTGGTGGACTTTTACGACAGACGTTTCAATATTCGCTATACGGAGCAGGAAAAAAACGATCTGGTCAATTTTCTGGGTGTATTATGATGAAAAGTCCAAAAACCCTGCTTGCCATTCCGATGCTTGGACTCGCCGGTGCGCTTGCTGCAGCTCCGCCACCAGGTGAACGCATCAGTTTTGTCAGCTGCCCCATTGTGCGCGATACACGAAGCGTTCCATGCTGGTTGAGCAGCTACAGGGGCGATATCTACTACCTCACTATCCAGAGTGATGTCAGTGCCGAAGTACAGCCACCTCTGCTGGGACATCAGGTACTTGTTGAAGGCAAGGTCAGTGCTGATCCGGAAATCTGTGGCGGCATAGTACTCGATGAAGTCAGGCTAACTGCCATGCCTGAGCTTGATGCCAACTGCAACACCATGCTGCCGGCAGATGACCGTTATGTGATTGATTTCAACCCGCGTCCCCCGGGCCCCAGTGGTGGCCGGCTGGCTTTTGATCCGGCACCCGGTGCAGTCAGGGAGGTGCCACTTCCCCCTGAAGGGCCCCAGCAGATCAGTCTGTATTTTGATTTCGACAAGGGTGTGTCATTCCGGCATCCCCGTTTTCTGGGGGAAATCCTGCGAACAGCAGAACAGATCGGGGCGAGCAAAATGGTGGTAACTGGTGTACGTGGCGCTCATCTGTTGAGTGACGGCACACTGCTGCAGGAGTCTGCCAATACCGGGCAACGTCGGGCAGAGGAAATCAGTGGACTGCTGCTTGCTGCAGGTCTGGCGGCTGAAACTGAAGTCAACTGGACCGATGCGGTGGCAGAAGCCGATGGTGTTGATGACTGGCAAAGCAGGCGGGTTACCGTTGAGCTGCTGCCATGAAGGGAGGTAGATGCTGACATGAAAATACCGGGAATCCTCGCAGCGACACTGCTTGTTGGCACAACTGTGTCATTGAAGGCCCAGGATCCGACTGGTTCAGGTCCGCACCCAGCAATCAACTATTCTGATCCTGGTTTACCCACCCATACTGTTTATCGTCCTCAAACCATGCAGGGCAGATTGCCGGTAATACTCTGGGGCAATGGCAGTTGCGTCAACAGCAGTTTCGGGTACAGGGAATTTCTGGCGCAGGTAGCTTCCGAAGGGTTCATTGTCCTTGCCATTGGTCCCTGGCGTGATTCTCCTGCACCACGTGAACAACGTCCCGGGGATCCCGCCCAGTGGCCACCTTTTGAAACACATTTCAGCCAGCTGCTCGACGCGCTTGATTGGGTGGTAGGTGAAAGTCAGAAGAGTGGGAGTGAGTTTGCCGGCCATGTGGATACAGATAAAGTTGCGGTAATGGGCCATTCCTGCGGCGCATTGCAGGCCGTAAAAGCCTCAGCTGACCCCCGAATTGCTACTACACTGGTACTCAACAGCGGCCTGTTTCCCGATGGCGACCAGTATATGGTCAGACATGAACTGGTCAGGGCAGATCTGGCAAAACTGCATGCCCCCATTGCGTATTTCATTGGTGGTGAAACGGATGTGGCCTGGGTGAATTCGGAACAGGATTGGCTGGATTTGCAGAAACTGGACATCATGGCAGTCAATGCCAACATGGATGTCGGACATGGCGGCACCTACAGCATGCCCGGTGGCGGGCCTTTCGGTGCTGGACCGTTAGCATGGCTAAAGTACAGGTTGCAGGGGGATCAGGAGGCTGCTGCGATGTTCACGGGTGCGAATTGCGGCCTGTGTGATGCGCCCGACTGGCAGTTGCGCAGGCATCATTTGCCAGTCGGTAACTGAAACCGGGCCGCGTTCACGGAGATACTGTATGGCTGGATAAAGGAAATTCCGTTACACCGGCTGGACTGGACTGCATAGCCTCTATATGCTTTGTCGCCACATGCAATTATCAAAACAACAATAATCAGGGGAAGCGCCTTGTTTACTCCATTAATGATGCAATTCAAACGATTGGTTTCAACTGCAATTCTGCTGCTCCTTTCAATGGGCAGTTTTGCCCAGTTCGGTTCACCACCGTTGGGAGAGGGCCCATTCGATATACGGACCTACCAGGCCAATGTCAGGGTTTCCGTCGTGGCCCATGGCATTGCCCATCCCTGGGCTGTGGCATTTCTGCCAAACGGCGACATGCTGGTTTCAGAAAGGGAAGGGCAATTGCGTCTGATCCACAACGGGGAGTTGCAGGCAGAACCGGTAGCCGGCATGCCCGAGGTCTATCAACTGCGATTGCTGGGTTTCATGGAAGTGTTGCCACATCCTGAATTTGCGCAGAACAACTATCTTTACCTGACTTATCACAAACTGGTTACTGAAGAACCCAGAGAAGTAACCTTCGTACTGGCCAGAGCGCATTATGCTGATGGCAGGCTGAGCGATCTGGAAGAATTGCTCACCACTGATACCTGGAATGGTGACGGTGGCGCGGCAGCCAGACTGGCCTTTGGTGAAGATGGCAAGCTCTACATGAGTGTGGGCGCCACCCGCGACCAGTCTGCCCAGGACCCTGCGAGTCTGCGTGGCAAGATACTGCGCCTCAATGATGATGGTTCTGCGCCCTCTGACAATCCCTTTGTTGGCAGGGAAGGATACCGCCCGGAAATCTACACCATGGGACACCGCAACCCTGCGGGTCTGGCCTTCAACCCAAATACCGGTGAACTGTGGGCATCCGAATACGGCCCCAATGGTGGCGACGAACTCAACATCATCCGGGCAGGACAGAACTATGGCTGGCCATTGGTCAGTTACGGTCGTGATTACCCGGGTCCTTTCATTTCTCCAGTGCCATGGATGGAAGGCATGACCATGCCGGTAGCCACTTTCATTCCCGGTATTTCTCCTTCCGGGCTGGCGTTCTACACAGGTGAGGATTTTCCCACCTGGACAACCAGTGCCTTTGTAGGAGCCAGCCGTGTTGGCCAGGTACCGGGCACCGGGCGTATGGTGAGGCTGTTCTTCGATGAAAACGGTAACGAGCGTTCACGCGAAGACCTGTTTACCGAACTCGGGCAGCGTATCCGCGACATCAAAATGGGGCCCGATGGCCTGATGTATCTGCTGACGGAAGAGCAGGATGGGGCGCTGTTGGTATTGAGCAAAGTCCCCGACTGATTAACAGGATCAAGAGTTAAGGATGGATTGCAGCAATATTTTTCGCGACACGCCGTGAACCCATCCATGGGGGCTCGACTGCGGCCCGCAAGCGGGTCCAGCCACCAGCTGTCGCTGGTGTCGTTTCACAATGCAGCAAGCTACGCTTGCAAAGCGCATTGCTCCACCCCTGCCGCAGACGGTCGCTCAATCTATTACTGCAATCCATCTTCATATATCAGCGAAAATTCAAGTAGAGAAAAACGACATCCTCGGGATACTTGCTGCTTCAGCCTGATACAACCCTTTGTAGTGGGTGTCCCAAGTTAGTTTGCCAATATTCTTGTGTAACAATTACATTAATTCGTGACTCCAACTGATATATAGTCCTTACTGCAATCCATCTTCATACATCAGAGAAAATTCAGGCAGAAAAAACCCCGCTATTGCGGGGTTTTTGTTTTCAGCTACTGAGTACTGATCAGTATGCCAGAGGATCGGGGCGAATCTGGAACTGGACAATTTTGCCTGCTGTACCCTTGCCACCTTCAATGTGCCACACCAGATGGGTACCGTAGTTGGCCCACAGGCTGCGGCCTTTCCAGCCAGCATCAGGATTGTCAATGCGGGCATCAAGACCACGCTGATAGAAGCCGAGCGGATAGGGTACCCGCATACGGGTCCATTCACCGGTGTCCGGATCCAGCGCAATCAGCGAGTCTGAATTGGAACCG
>JAURLQ010000001.1 GCA_030831125.1 Gammaproteobacteria bacterium | reverse complement strand
GTACTGTTTCTTTTGCTGGGTAATCTGCGCGCGGCGCTGCTGACAGCAGCGGTTATTCCAATCGCCATGCTGATGACAATCTCCGGCATGGTGCAAAGCCGGATCAGTGCAAACCTGATGAGCCTTGGCGCGCTCGACTTTGGTCTGATTATCGATGGAACGGTCATCATCATGGAAAACTGCATGCGGCGCCTGAGCCTTGCCCGCAGCAACCTGTCAATGGAAGAAAGGTTGGGTGTAGTGGCCAGTGCCACACGCGAAGTGATAAAGCCGGCACTGTTTGGCGTGTTCATCATTACGGCAGTGTACATACCTGTACTGACCCTCACTGGTGTGGAAGGCAAAATGTTTCAGCCGATGGCGATTACCGTGATTATTGCCTTGTTGAGCGGCATGCTGCTATCAGTGACCTTTGCCCCGGCATGTATCGCTTTCTTTTTTCGTGGCCCGGTGGTGGAAAGAAGAAATCCGCTGATTGCAGGTGCCAAATTTCTCTATCGGCCCTCATTGACGTTCGCCCTGAAATTCCGCTGGCTGGTGTTGCTGCTGGCAGCGGGTCTGGTTGCGTATTGCGCCACCTTGTTCTCCCGTCTGGGCTCGGAATTCATCCCAAATCTGGATGAGGGTGACATTGCGATGCATGCCCTGCGGATTCCTGGTACTTCCCTGCAACAAGCCATCGACCTGCAACTGCATCTGGAAACTGTCATCACCGATATTCCGGAAGTGGAACGGGTGTTTTCCAAAATAGGTTCGGCGGAAGTTGCCACCGATCCTATGCCACCAAGCGTGGCGGATACTTTCATCATTTTGAAACCTCGTGACCAGTGGCCTGATCCCGCCAAATCAAAAGCAGCCGTGGTCGCAGATCTTGAAGCCATGGTCACGCCTGTACCGGGCAACCGCTATGAATTTTTGCAGCCTATCCAGATGCGCTTCAATGAATTGCTGGCCGGTGTGCGTACGGAGCTCGCGGTAAAAGTGTTTGGTGACGACTTTGATCGCCTGATTGAAATTGGCGCAGAACTTGAAACGGCGCTAGGCACCATACCTGGAGTAGCTGACCTGGCAGTAGAACAGGCGACCGGCTTGCCGGTACTTGCCATTCAGCCCAAGGCGGAAGCCCTGGCCCGTTACGGGCTGAATCTGCAAACACTGCAGGATGCAGTGAATACTGCACTGGCCGGAACTGTAGCCGGACAATTCTATGAAGGTGATCGTCGTTCGGATATTGTTGTGCGTCTGCCGGAAAATATGCGCAGCAATCCCGATGGCTTTACCGATCTGGTCATTCCCTTGCCACACGGTGGTTGGGTACCGCTGGGAGAATTGGCAGAGCCCATACTGGAAAACGGCTATAACCAGATTTACCGGGAAAATGGTAAACGCAGGATCGTGGTAACCGCCAACGTACGTGGTCGTGACCTGGGCTCATTTGTGGCCGATGCCCAGGTAGCAGTGGCCGCCAATGTGGAACTCCCTCCGGGTTATTGGGTGGAATACGGGGGCACTTACCAGCAATTGCAGTCGGCTTCACAGCGCTTGACCATTGTCGTGCCAGTAACCTTATTTCTGATAGTAGTCCTGCTGGTGCTGTCGTTGGGATCTATTAGAGATGCCCTGATTATTTTTACAGGTGTACCACTGGCACTGACAGGAGGAGTATTGGCACTGGCCTGGCGTGACATACCTTTTTCCATTTCTGCGGGTGTGGGATTTATCGCATTGTCAGGAATTGCGGTACTGAACGGCCTTGTGATGGTTTCGTTCATCCGTGATTTGATGGCACGTGGTAGTGCTCTGGATGATGCCATCATGGAAGGAGCATTGACCCGACTTCGACCTGTGTTGATGACAGCGCTGGTAGCTTCCCTTGGCTTTGTTCCCATGGCACTTAACACAGGAATTGGTTCGGAAGTACAACGTCCGCTTGCTACTGTTGTAATTGGTGGCATTGTATCTTCCACCCTGCTGACCCTGCTGGTGCTGCCAGCGCTGTACAGGCTCGTACACGGCATGCAGAGGTCATTAATAGCCATAACAGAGAGGTGATCACATGAACATGATTTCCAGACGTATCCTTATGCAGGGTTTGACTGTGAGTGCGGCCCTGCCAGCATTAGCGGCAGTTTCAGCTGTTCGGGCACAAACCCGGGTGGAGATACCACCGGCGTTCGGCGTAGAACTTGCACCCAAGCCTTTGTCTTTTGATCCTGCGCAGATTGACGGTCTGTCTGAGCGCCTGCTGACTTCGCACTGGCAAAACAATTACGGCGGTTCAGTGAATGCACTTAACGGCATCAAGCAACGAATTGCTGCAGCGCTGGCCGATGATTCCACCCCCGCATATGTTTACAACGACCTCAAGCGTGAACACCTGATGCGGACAGGCTCCGTGGTTCTTCATGAGATGTATTTCGACAATATAAGCAGCAATGCCGGTCGCGACAGTGAACTTGATGCTGCCTTGAATCGTGCTTTCGGGAGTGTGGCGACCTGGGAGCGGGAGTTCCGGCGTATCGCTGGCGGGCTTGGTGGTGGGTCAGGCTGGGTGATGCTGGCCTGGAACACTCACGCGCAAACGCTGGAAAATTACTGGATGGCGGATCACATGCATGCCCCGGCTTCCTCATTGCCCTTGCTGGTAATGGATATGTACGAGCATTCCTATCATATGGACTATGGCGCTGCTGCAGCCCAGTACATCGACGCTTTCATGCGCAACATCAACTGGACGGAAGTTGGTCGGCGTCTGGATCAATCCTTGCGCGGCTGATTGAGAGAAGGGCATTTTCAATTCGGAGAGTACTCGTGTTCTGGATCGTCACCAAGTATATGATCACGGCAGGGCTCGTGGTCGCCATTAGCGAATTGGCCAAGCGTAATGAAAAGCTGGGAGCATTGCTGACGGCCTTGCCTTTGATTGCGATACTGTCCCTGATCTGGCTGTATGTGGAAAAACAACCATCAGAAAGAATTGCCGCCTATGCAAGTGCCACCTTCTGGTATGTACTGCCTACCTTGCCGATGTTTCTGGTATTTCCAACCATACAGATTAGGCTGGGTTTCTGGCTCGCATTATTGTTGGGGATTTTACTTACTGTGCTGTGTTTTACTGTTTTGATATTGTTTTTGCGTCGTTCAGGTGTTGATTTTCTATAACAGTTTGAAACTTGCCGGTTGCAGCAAAGCGCTGCTATGGCACAAACATGCACGATGCAGCAGTTATACAACCACAGTTTCCAGCTTGAGCTGATCAAGATAATCTCCACATACTTGCATCATTTCTTTTCGCTGTTGAAGATGTGTGGTGCGATTATATGCTCGCCCCTAGGGATCCCTGACATCATGGCTGAGTTGTTACACTATGATATGACGAAGGTAATTCAGTTATTTTTCAATGATCGTTTTGGAGCCAATTATTCATTTGGCGTCCTTGGCGTTTGTCACTCAGAGTTCCTGTGAATACCTATGGAAATTACGAACCAATTAACTAATTTTAGAATATACCCATAAATGAAGGCGTACTTGACGGCTTGCCTTTGATTTGTGGATAATCCCTTCCTATTTCCAGCGTCGTGCCAAGATAGCCGAAATTAATCAGGTTAAGCCATCATAACAAAAAGGAATTGTGATTATGGTCAGCCAGTATTCCCACCTTCAATTTTTCCGTCGGGTTCCTAACTCACTACTTTCACAATATTTCGCTTTGAGAGGTCATTTGCTTGATTTTGATTGGGCGGAACTTAAGTCGTCCGATGGAGAGCCAATTCTAGAAGCATTTATTCGGCTTGATGATTCCCAGCAAGCCGAGATTGAAGCCCAGTTCCAAGATGTACATGCGCTGGCCTGTGACGGGGGTATAGCTGCTCTAGTGGACGAGGCAGCATTTCATGGGGATCAGAGCTTTGCTGATGAGGTTGCAGAAATTGAAGGGCATCATGCCAAGGTGATGTGGGCGTTGCTGGAAAAACCTGAATATTGGCGTGGTGCAACGATGTTTCTGCATGCTGATAATGTCAGTCCTACCTATTGGAAAAAGCGGAATGACTTACCCTCGATACCGCCTTATGTTGATGATGTGGATTTAAAGGCATTGGCATCTGCCATCAGTCGCCAGTTTAGCAAGGAAGGCCGGGGTAAGAACTGTAAGGTAGAACCTTACCGGCGGCATAACCGGGAATATTTTTTCGCCTACCCGGAAGATTTTGCCCAATTGGGAGTGGAATGGGTGAGTAATACTTTGAAAACTCTGGCGCATCATCCAGCTTTTGAAATCATCTTTGTGTACTGTGAAGCTGAAGGATCACTGGATATATATGCCCCAAGAAATACCAAAGTAGTACCGGAGCTTCAACGACTATTTGCAGAAACCATCCTCAAGCTGGAAACCTTGCCGGATGGAACCATCGATAAGCGAGTTTATGATCTAGCTCCCCTGGAAGACAAAAACTTCGATTTCACAATTACGCCTGAATCTGGTATTGCCAGTGTGGAGGTGAAACGCATGAGGCTTACTCTCAAGCATGGAAAGAATCGGCGCGTAACGCTAGAAGCTGATACCCAGCATAACCCAAAGGCTGTGTATGAGCTTCGAGATAGTCTGAACCTGCCACCGCACTTCATCACCCAGCTTGGCGTGAAGGTTACGTTTGAAGCCAAGGAGGGAAGGCGAGCCAAAACCAGGATTTTCAATATCACCTATCCGAACTCCTGTGCCCTGAACAATGATGGTCTGGATTTGCGTATTCGCAACATGCTGGCCGCTTCAGGCATAGAGCCTCGCCTTGAAAGTGCAGCCTGAAAATTCCCAGCTGGGTCATGCCCTTGCCGGGCTGCTGGCTGCTCTGGAAGCTGGAAATGGCAAAGCTGTGTTGCAGTATGATGTAGTACATCGATGGGGGCAGGACGTTACTGAAGCATTACTTAGTCATGCCTTGATACAACCCGCCTCATCAGCTCATAAAATTGAGTGTGTGGGCTGTGAAGAGCGCTGTTATACCGATGTTGTATTGCAGGGGCAGGGCACTGACAGACTGAGAGCTTTTGTGGTGTGTGAAGTGCCTCACAAGCAGGATGAAATGGGACGTGTGCCGGTGCCTCTTGTGCGATTACAACAGTGGACGTCTGACCTGAGCATGCTAGCGCGATTTGTTGCCGGGAAACTAGGGCTTGATGCTAATAAATCTGAAGTCACTAAAGCAGGGGTAATCAGGTTGGGGATGCTGCCAAGCCCCAGTGGCAGACGCTGGGCTTCCCTGGCGCCATTCCCGCTTTCGCTTGAAATAAACCAGCAGAATATTTTGATGAGTGAATTATTATTTGCTATGGATGGTGAGATTAGCCTGGATGAATTACAAATTAAGGCAATGTTAGCCAAAGAACCGGAAGCATCAGGCAAAGCCTATACACCAAGTACAGACCGCAGAGAGAGCGGAAAGAATATTACCCAAGCGATGTACCAGAATTGGCGTGATGCACACGCAGAGCTGATTAAGGAGCATCCAAACAGGCAAAAAACCTGGTATGCACAAAAGATAGCCCGCTTGGATATATCCCAAGGGCGTGATGCTGAAACAATCCGAAAACGACTTCTCTGAAATTAGTTGGGCGGAAAAATTTCGCCCAGCACAGGTCGTTGATATTCGTAAATTATTTTTTGCGCTTGCTTTGTTTTAGTTGCCTTGCTGACTTTATAACTATCTGATTTAAAAACGTTCCATCTGATGGATGGTCAAGTTACAAGCGCTATTTCCGCCCATTTCGCCCACCTACTCTGAAACCTCATTTTCCTAAACGGACTGAAGAGGTTTCAGCATGTCGCACACAATTTTAAGACTTCCAGAAGTAAAGGCCCGCACCGGACTTTCTCGCAGCAGTATATATTTGAGGATGGCCAATAATGAATTTCCAAGGCCAGTGTCTCTGGGTGGCCGTGCTGTTGGTTGGGTGGAGGCGAATGTTGAAAGCTGGCTGGCTGAAAAGATTGAATCAAGCCAGGTGGTGAACAAGTGCCAAAACTCTTGAATCCTAATCTGGTGAAGATCCATCGTAACTATACAGTTGAAGAAGCGGCTGCTCTTTTCCCCATACACAAAAATACAGTCAGAGGCTGGATCAAGGATGGATTGCCTGTGTGTGATGATAAGCGGCCAACTCTGATCCTGGGTACTGAGCTTCGACTGTATCTGCAAGGGAAGCGCAAAGTCAGGAAGCGGACATGTAAATCGTTTGAGCTTTACTGTATGCGGTGTCGAGCGCCAAAGAGACCGGCAGGCAATATGGTGGATTTTTTGCCTGGAGTTAGCACTAGCGGGCGACTGGTGGGGTTATGCCCTGATTGTAATGGGGTTATGAATCGATATGCCAGTTTGACTAGCCTAGACAAGATTAAGCAGGAGTTGGACGTTTGTGTCCCGAAGTCACAGGAACATATAAACCAGAGGGGTTAACTCCCCGTAAACAGTGATTTCAGGTAGAGGACTTTAAGAATGACTAAACACAATGCAGTAAATGAGCGGATGAAGCGAAAATATTTCACCTTCTTGAAAGAAGCCAATCGGCGAGATGAATCTTCAGTGGATGCCGTGGCAAAGGCTCTCAGTCGCTTTGAGGAATATACAAAATGGAAGGATTTTAGAGCTTTTCATTTTGAGCAGGCAGTCGCCTTCAAGCGCTTTCTAGCAAACCATCATAATGAGAAAACTGGCAAACCCCTGAGCAAAGCCACCATGAATAGCACACTGAGGAACCTCAAAGCATTCTTTCAGTGGCTGTCAATGCAAACGGGTTATAAGTCTCGGGTAAGTTATTCGGACACTGAATATTTCAATCTTTCTGAAAAGGATTCCCGGATAGCTACGGCAAAACGGAATAGGCCAGTACCAACACTGGGGCAGATAAATCATGTTCTGGCTGTGATGCCAAATACCAGCGACATTGAGAAGCGAAACAAGGCTCTTGTTGCCTTTGCAATCCTGACCGGTGCCAGGGACAGCGCCATTGCTTCATTGAAGCTAAAGCATGTTGATCTGACAGCTGGTAGTGTTTTCCAGGATGCGCGTGAAGTAAAGACGAAAGCTAGTAAAACATTCACGACTTATTTCTTCCCGGTGGGGAAGGAAATCAAGGCCATAGTGCATGACTGGGTGAATTATCTGACAGTTGAACTCTTATTTGGCATTGATGACCCTCTGTTTCCCAAGACAGCTGTGATCAGGGGTGATTCCAGAGTATTCGAGGCAGCAGGCGTAAAGCCAGAGCACTGGAGCAATGCAGGAGCCATCAGGAAGATATTTGCTGAATCCTTTGAGTTGGCCGGGTTGCCTTACTTCAATCCTCACAGCTTCCGTAATACGCTGGTACGACTGGGTGAAACAACGTGTCAAAGCCCGGAAGAATTCAAGGCGTGGAGTCAAAACCTAGGGCATGAAAAAGTGCTGACCACATTCTATAGCTATGGTGAAGTGCAGGAGAGCAGACAGGCTGAAATATTCAAGTCGTTACAGAAACCACGCTCCAAAGATTCATCTGACCCAGTGCAAGTAGATGCGCTGGCAAAGGCGCTGGCGCGTGAAATGAGGGTGCAGTCGGAATCTGGGGCTTAGCCGTTGGCGACGACTGACAAAGCAGCAGTACCGGTCAGGCTCATGTTTCCTGTTGCCGCCTTTTCTATGTGCTCACTCCACCATTTCATCAAGGGGATGCGGCGCTCAATATACTGTGCGCGATTGTAGGCATTGCGGACTTCATTTTTGCCAACATGAGCAAGGGCAGCCTCAATAATTTCAGGGTCAAAGCCTTGCTCATTAAGCGTAGTGCTGGCCAGTGCTCTTAATCCATGAGCAACCAGCGTCTTATCAAAGCCCATACGCTTCAGTGCCATATTGGCAGTTTGCGGGTGTGTGTGGGTTTTGGGGTTTCTGTCGGAAGGGAACAGGTATTCACTTTTGGCACTGATAGGTTTCATTACTTCCAGCAGTTGGAGCGCTTGAGGCGAAAGTGGTACAGAGTGAGATCGTTTCTGCTTCATGCGGCTTGCTGGAATTGTCCAGAGCTTCTTCTCAAAGTCGATTTCATCCCAGCGGGTGCCAGCGGCTTCACCGGGGCGCACCATAGTATGAAGTTGCCATTCAATCAGGCAGCGAGTGGTTAGCCTGATACTGGCATTGGCCAGTGTGCGCATTAACGTAGGTAGCTGGCTGGGGTTAATTGTTGGCTGATGTTGCTTGCCGGGGGGCTGGAAGGCCTTGCTGATACCGGTCAATGGGTTGGCAGGGACAAGGCCAGTATTCACTGCAAAAGTCATTATTTCATTCAGGCGTTGGCAAAGACGTTTCACAGTTTCGAGGTTGCCTTTGGCCGCAATTGGTTTGAGCTTATCAATGGCCTTGATGGCAGTAATCTTGTGGATGGGGATGTTCCCTAGATCAGGAAAAATATGCAGCTCCAGCGACCGCCAGGAGTCTTCAGCATGATCGGCTGTAACTTTGGTTTTCTTAATTTCCAGCCATTGCTTGGCCACCTTCCTCAAAGTATTGCCGTGAGCTGTTTCCTTCTTTAGGTTCTCTTCTTCCCTGTGGTCTTTCGGGTCTATGTTTTGTGCCAGTAGCGCCTTTGCTTCTTCACGTTTGGCGCGAGCTGAGGCCAGGGAAAGGGCGGGGTAGGCTCCAAAGCTGATACAGGTACGGATTTTCGTATATGGCCGGTAATAATCCAGTAACCAGGCCTTGGAGCCATTGGGCTTTATTCGCAGTTGCAGTCCACCACCATCCGATAAGGTGTAAACCTTGCTTTTGGCCTTGGCATTGCTGACTTCTGTGTTTGTCAGCGGTTTGGTAGTACGAGCCATTTTAGTAGTACCGTTTTGAGGTTTTCAGGGATGGTACTACAAAGCGTACTACTAAAAAACCGGGATGCCTTGGATGCCTGATGGACGCTATAGGCACAAAAAAGCCCGCAATAACTGGGATTTTCGGGCTTTTTTGGTTCTGTTGGGTTGTCTTGAAACCCTTGATTGGTGGAGGCGGCGGGAGTTGAACCCGCGTCCGTCAGTCCTCTGCCTTTGGCTCTACATGTTTAGCATCGTCGACTGTTTGACCTCATACCGCCCGACGTGCAGGGTGTATTCGGCGAGTCCGGTAATTTTTGGTGAAACTGCCCCGGACAGACATTTCCACGATCCTGTTCTATATGACAATTGCGATCACTGGTTTACAGGCATCCCGGTGGCAATCGTTAGCGGCCCTTAGGCTGCTAAAGCGTACGTATCGTCGTTGGCAACTATTAAGTTGCATAGATTGATTTACGAGAGTCTATACCCTCTCGACATGCACCTCGGGTTTTGTAACCGGCGTCGAATCCAAAACGCCCCCAAAATGTGAAGCCATCATAGCACACCAGTCCATGTTGTTCCTTGATCCGGCGCACATCCCTGTGCTGCCTGTGGCGTTAATCTGGAATATTGGGGCAAGGAAGTGTGCTTGCAAGGGCAACAATGAATGTCGGCTGAATGCTAGCGTAGCAGGAGGGTAGTTACATCTTCCTGGGAATGCTGCATTTCCACTATCACCGAGTCTGCCCCAGCCGCTACCCGGGCTGCGTTCTGCACTTTCACCACTTCATCCACTGATGAGTCGGCACTGGCTTCAATATAAATTGTGGCATCAGGCTGATAGGCCATGATCTCGGCGATGCGGAATGCCACAGTCTTGCTGTCAATGAAGGTGCCGTTGAAAACAATACGGTTGTCATTGAGTAGCCTGATCCGGATTTCGCTGGCAAAAACGGGAGGTTCAAACGGGGCAGCACTCATATCAGCGGTGCTTGTACTTTCCTGGTTGACGGGGCCCAGCAGCAGCACTACAGAAGCGGCTGCCAGAAAAACACCAAGCATGAAAATCCCCTCCTGTAGAGGGTTGGTACCTGAGGATTCTTCTTCCGAAAGCGATGATTCCTCTTCGAAATCAGGCATCGCGATTTCCTGGATGTGTCGAGCCGGTAACCAGTATCCTGATGATCAGGGTTGTTGGCAACTAGCTCCCTTTGTTTCATTGCCTTGTTTTGGGGTTTACAAAGCAGAACAGGCACCTCGGTGCCTGTTCACATGTTCATGCTGAATTTTGCTCAGTTGTTTTCATTGCATACTGCCTGCGCAGGGCCGCCCACGTCGCAGTAGTATTTGCCGTTGGCCATTTTGATGGTGAAAAAACGACCACCCGGTTTGCCATTGGCATAGGGGCTTACCGTGAACTCAACTTCATCGCCTGGCTGGAAGTTGTCAGGGTCGAAGCCACGGCGAGTCAGGTGCACTTTGGAGGTGAACTCTATGCCCCAGCGTTCGCTTTCTCCACCGGCAGTGGGTACATCAACGAAAATCCAGACATGGGGGTTGGTCCACTGCACTTCGGCAACCTTCCCGGTATGGGTCACTTTTTTGGTCTGGTCAAACATCGCAAAGGAGTGGTGCGCCAGTGCAAGGCTGGCCGGGAGGCACAGTGCTGCTATGACCATCATGCGAGTAATCAGGGTGTTCATGTAGTTACCTCTTTAAAGGTGTAAAGTGGTGGTGAGGCCGGCTATCGGGCTGGTCTCGTTATTGTTCTTGTTTTTCTGCTCAGAAATCTGCTTCTGTCATACCGCCCGGAATAATCGGGTGGCGGTCGTTTTCGTCACATATGTATTCCAGCATTTCCCAGGTGCGGTCGCGGCGGAACACATGGCTCAAATGCCAGGGCTCTGCCAGTGCATTGGGATCTTCATAGGTAAAGTCCAGATGCAGCATGTCAGGATTTTCCTCATCCAGATACAGGCGCTCTGTGATCACGAGATCTTCGCTGTTGGTGATGCCGGCAACACCAAGCCTTTGTCCGGCACGGGTGTTACGGGTTTCAACTACAAGTGTGTCACCTTCCCAATGCCCACGCGAGTCACCGAAGTAGCTCGGATCAGGATCCTCGGGAAAGGGTCTTCCGTCAGTAAATATACGGCGGATCATCATGTGGGCTTCCTGCATCACGGTAATCTTGCCCGGCGTGAAAAGGAACTCAAGACTGTAGGGCATGGTCATGAAATAGGGCATACCCGGTGGCTCGCAGTTGTTTGGCCCTTCTATGATTTCGTAATTGGGATCGGCAGCTACTCTGGCCATTTCAGCATCGTAGCGCTCCTTGTATTCCCCCTTCAGTACAGGTTCTTCTGCCGGTCCACTGCCAAAGGCAAAGGCGGGGAACCACAGCCCGCGGAAATCAGGCAGCTGGTCGAGTTCGGCATAACTCACCTGTGGCGCATTGGCCGGATACACAACGCCATCCTGTGCCATGGCGGTATGGGAGGTGGTTGCGGCGAGCACTGTGGCAGCAAGCAGATTGCGGGAAAGCGTGTTGAGATAGGTCATTGGTTGAACCCTGTTATTTTATTGTTCTGGTACTGGTGCAGACCAACAGTACAGCATTTGACAGCCGGCAAGCCAGATCGATGTTGTAGGCTGGCAACGCATGGCAGCTCCCTTGAAGCGGTCGAATGATATTAGGGAGGGGCTTGCAAGTTCAAGCAAGAACACTGAACCATGCCGTTCAACGTTTTGATTCATGCTGCATGACACGCTGTTTGGCGATATTCCATTCCCGGTCTTTGGCCACTTCCCGCTTGTCAAAGGACTGCTTGCCTTTTGCCAATGCAATCTGGCATTTGACCAGATGCCCTTTCCAGTACATTTTGGTGCAAACACAGGTGTGGCCTTTCTGCTGGATGCCGGCAAAAATCCTGGCAAGCTCTTTTTTGTTCAGCAGGAGTTTGCGTGTGCGGGTTGGGTCGGCAACAAAGTGTGTACTGGCGCTGATCAGTGGCACTATCAATGCACCCAGCAGCCAGGCCTCGCCACCTTTGACAATGACATGGCTGTCCACCAACTGCACTTTTTTCTCGCGCAGGCTTTTGACCTCCCAGCCGGTCAGGGCAATGCCTGCCTCGTAGCGGTCCTCAAGGAAGTAGTCGTGGCTGGCTTTCTTGTTGACAACAATGGTGGAGTCGTCGTGTTTTGATTTCTTGGGTTTTGCCATGCGCGCGCATTATACACAGGTGAAGTCCTTATAAGTTGCCGGGAAAGTACCGGCACAGGTATGGTTGCAATTGCGCTGCCGCTGCCGCCTGTGTAACGCTACAATAGGCAGATGATTACCATTACCCGCTCTGCCTTGTTGCCTTATACGGCAGACCAGATGTTTGCCCTGATCAATGACATCAAGGCCTACCCTCGCTTCATGAAAGGATGTACAGGGGCAGAAATCCTGCAACAAAGTACTGACCATGTCACCGCACGTCTTGATCTGGGCAAGGCAGGTTTGCATTACGCCCTTACCACCCGCAACACGCTGGTGCCGGGAGAGCGCATGGACATGGAGCTTCTGGACGGACCTTTCAGTCATTTCAGTGCCCAGTGGCGTTTCAGTCAGCTGGGCGAAAAGGCCTGCAAGGTTGAACTGGACATGGCCTTCGAATTCAGTGCCGGACTGCTTGATGTTCCCCTGAAAAAATTGTTTGAATCCACCAGTCGTGATCTGGTTGATGCGGTGTGTCGACAAGCGGAGCAGGTATATGGCAAGTCCTGAAACAGAGAAATCCCCGAGGATAAGTGTTGAGGTTGCCTATGCCTTGCCGCAAAGACAGCGCATTATTTCCCTGCGTGTCAGTGAAGGATGTACTGCCCTGGAAGCAGTCAAGCAGTCAGGCATAGGGAATGACTTTCCTGAAATTGATCCCGATTCGGCTGATATGGGCATATTTGCAAAAAATCTGGATGGCAAGACCATGCCTTTACCGAATGAATATGTGCTCAGGGAAATGGACCGGGTTGAAATCTATCGTCCGCTGCTGGCAGATCCCAAAGAAGCACGCGCAAAGCGGGCTGCAAGGGCCAAGGCTGCCAGATCAGGAGATGAGGCGGGGGATGAGGCAGGGGATAAAGAAAAATCAGAAGAGCAGGACTGATTACGCTTCAAAATCAGTTGGCGTTGGCTGCAGCATTACCACTGTTCGCTGTTTGCGGAAACTGAACATTCTCGGGTGATTGTTCAAAGTCACCGGTAAAGTGGGTCAGCAGACCTTCATCAAAAAATACTGTCAGCCTTTCCTGTACGCGTTCACCACCACCGGGCTGGAAACTGTAAACGTAGTCCCAGCGATCCTGATCAAAGGTATCTCTTACCAGGGGGGTGCCCAGAATGAAATTCACCTGGCGTTTGGTCAGACCGGGTCGTAACTGGTCAACCATTTCCTGCGTGATGATGTTGCCCTGTGGAATGTCTATGCGATAAACGCCGGGAAAACTGAATGAAGAAACACTGCCACAACCGGCCATTGCCAGGACTGCGGCAATAATTACCAGTGTTTTTGTAAGGGTATTCATTCGATGTTTATCCAGGGTGTAGTCAATGGCTTTCTCTTCGACGCTTTCTTTTACATGCGAATCGAAGTGGGCATAATACCCGAAGCCCGGATCGGGTGTCAGCCTGTTTGCAGGCATCATGCTGTATTGAGGAAAGCCCATGAGTGGAGAAAACCAGGAATTGCGCAAGGCCGGATTGAAGGTGACCTTGCCTCGCGTCAAGATCATGCAGATCCTGGAAGCTGCAAAAGACCGTCATATGAGTGCCGAAGATGTCTACAAGGCCCTCAGGGATGCTGACGAGGATGTGGGGCTGGCCACTGTTTACAGGGTCCTCACCCAGTTTGAAACGGCCGGGCTTGTCATGCGTCACCATTTCGAGGGTGGCCATTCTGTTTTTGAAATGAATTCAGATGAGCATCACGACCACATCGTTTGCACCAAGTGTGGCAAGGTTGATGAGTTTGTGGATGACATTATTGAAGAACGTCAGTTGCTGGTAGCCAAAAAACACGGTTTTGCAATCAGCGATCACTCACTTTATATCTACGGCCTTTGCAGCAACTGTCAATCCTGATTTATATGCGTAGGGGCGTGCATGCGCGCCCTTCGGAACATTCCACCAATCCTGATTTATACGCGTAGGGGCGTGCATGCGCGCCCATCAGGCCAGCAGTTCCCTGGCATGCGCCAGTGATTTGTCGGAAAGTTCATCGCCGCCCAGCATCCGGGCAATTTCTGTCACCCTTTCCCTGTCGGTAAGCTGTCGCAATGCCGTTGCTGTACTGTTATTGGCAGAGGCCTTGCTTACCAGCAGGTGCTGGTCGGCCTGGGCCGCCACCTGCGCCTGATGGGTAACGCACAATACCTGCCCGTTGTTTCCCAGTGTATGCAGCAGTTCTCCAACCGTTTTGGCAGTGCCCCCGCCAATACCCACATCCACTTCGTCAAATACGAGTACCGGAATGGAAGAGGTCTGTGCTGTGACAACCTGAATGGCAAGACTGATACGGGAGAGCTCACCACCAGAGGCGATCTTTACCAAGGCCTTGGGGGCTTGCCCCGGGTTGGTACTGACCAGGAATTCGGCATGATCCATGCCGCGTGGCCCGGGGTCTCCGGATTCATCGGTATTGAGGGCCAGACTGAAGCGGGCCGACCCCATGCCCAGCAGCTTGAGCTTCTCGTTTACCGCCTTTTCCAGCTTGCCTGCGGCTTGCTGGCGCTTTTTACTCAATTGAAGCGCCATTGTCCTGTAACTGGATTGCAAGGCATTGCATTGTTTTTGCAGCACTTCCATTTGCTCATCTGTACCACCCAATGCCTTTACCTGGCTGGCCAGATCAGCGGCCAGGGCATGCAGCGTTCCAGGTTCAACCTTGTGCTTGCGGGCCAGTCGGTGTGCCAGTGCCAGTCGCTGGTCCACTTCTTCAAGCCGGGAGGGGTTCAG
>JAURLQ010000034.1 GCA_030831125.1 Gammaproteobacteria bacterium | reverse complement strand
TGATCATCATTGCCTGCTACTGCACGAATAACTGTTGCCATCAAAAGGGCCGTAGTCAGATTGTCCGCAACCGGAGAAAGCAGGAAGGCCAGCAAACCGGTTAACCTGAAAATCTGTCGCAGTGAAAATCCCCTGGTGACAAGCCATTGTCTTATCCGGGCAAAGATCCCTCTTTCCTGCATCGTGTTTACATAGGTCATGGCCGCCAGCAGGAAAAGGAACAGCTCGGCAAACTCAAGCAGGTTGTGCTCGAAAAGTACTTCCAGTTCTTCCAGCTTTCCGGCTTTCATGAACTGCAGACTGGCCAACAGCCAAATGAAGCCCGCTGCTACTATCACCGGTTTTGATTTCTTCAGCTGTGTGACTTCTTCCGTGATAACCAGAGCCATTGCCAGCACAAAGACAAGCAGGGCCACAATACCTTGCCAGCCCACAGCCGATGGCGAATCGGCTGCCAATACAAGTGAAGGGAATATTCCGCCAACCAGTCCTGTCATGCACCGGAGTAATACACTCCTATGGGATTTCAATAGAGACCTCCGTACCTGATGCACCCAAACCATCAAGGTTCATGGTTGCACCATAGTAGGAAGCCAATGCCACCTGATGCTGTAAATGTGCCTGCCAGCGCTTGAGCTGCGCTTCCGCAATCTGACGCTCGCGGATATTGAGCAGGAAGAAATCACTTAGCCCGGCTGCAAATCTTTCCTGCTCCGCATCGGCAAGCTGAGTTGCCATTTCCAGCTCTTCCACGGCGAGTTGCTCCAGCTGCCTGGTGGCATCCAGATTCACCCGTGATTGCCTGATTTCAACTTCAAGACTGTCCATCAGCAAACGAATTCGATGGCGCTGACCGGTAATTTCCGCCATTGCAGCATTTGCCTTGCCTCTGGCTTCCCTCGTCCGCAGGGGATAGCTGAAACTGATGTCTGCCACTGCCTCACTACCAGCCAGGGCAAGAGGCCCACCGCCGAAATCCCTGCTGCTGTAAAGTTTGAAATCAACTTTCGGTTTCATCAGGTTTTCAGCAAGTGCCAGTTTTACTTCTGACTGCTCCTGCTTCAATCTGGCCTGGGCAATTTCAGGACGTCTTTCAAATATGTTCTGCAAAAGACTTTCTACAGGTCTCGACAGCATGTCCCGGTCCTCCTCTGGAATTGTGAGTTCGGGGCTGTACAGGGGGTAGAGCATGTTGCCATTTGTATCCCTGAGAAAGAGCGCCAGTCGTTCAGCATTCATGTTGATCTGGCGATCAGCTTCTGCAACCAGCGCCCTGCGCTGCAATACTGCCTGATTGTTCTCAACCTGCAGAATCTCTGCTGTATCGCCTGCCGCTATGCTTTGTCTGATCGCATCACCTCTTGCAAGCGAGATTTCAAGCAGTTCGTTATAGGCATCCCTTAAACGCCAGGTCACCAGCCACCTTACCCAGGCAACATAAACATCCTGCACCAGAGAAAGCTGTTCTGCAGAAAATTCACGGTTCTGCAGTAACACGGATAATCCGGCATTCTGTCTGGCTGCACGGTCATCATCTATGTCCCTGTCCCTGAGCAGGGAAAGGGAGAAACCGAATCTGAACTCGCCATCATTGCGGGTGAGCCGATCAAAGTCGTATTGGGGAAAGTCTCCGTTTGACCGCCTGTATCCACCAAACACAGTGGTGTTCATGAAGGGCAATTCCTGCACAAAGCCGCCATCCAGAGCGCCACCATCGTAGTAGCCACTCAGTCGATCGTTGAATGAACCTTCAAGCCTTGGGTCAAAGGCTCCATTGCTGGCGAGCAACTCTCCTTCCCTTGCATCAATGTCCGACATTGCAGCAAGTATGGCCGGATAATGCGTCAACGCACTTGTAATCACTTCCGTCAAGTCTGTAGGCCGTGATGCCTCAAGTCGCTGTGCATGCAGATATGGCGTAAAACCCAGAAGCAGCAGGATCAACAGATGAAATGATCTTTTCATTTTGCTGATCCTCCCGGCATAACGATAGCTTCACTGCGATTTCCCGGAGGGAAGTTGTTCATGAGCCGCCACAATTCATATCCGAGCGGAACCTTGTCCAGCAGCACCCAGCCACGGCTGCTTGCGCCAAGCGGTACAAAATTTTCCGGAGGCCAGCCACAATTGCCGGCCACATTCATGCCGGGCCTGATGCTCTCCCGGTCGAAGCAGTTTGCATCCGGCTCGGTCTGGCTTACCAGCACCCGGAACTTGCCATCTACACCTGCACCCGGTTCTACAAAAAACACTTCGCCGGCAAAAGTCCCCACCGCAAACTCGGGAATGCCACTGAACTGGAATGCAGGCCAGGTTTCAAATTCAAGGCGCACCTGTTTTCCGGGTTTGACCAGACCAATATCCCTGCCATCTATGAACAGTTCAACGACCCTTTCGAACTCTGAAGGCATGAAACTCGCAATTGTCTGACCCGCACTTACAATGGTTGCAGTATCCCCGGCTTCTACATGCAGTATCGTTCCATCACGAGGTGCCAGTACCATCTGTGAGCCCTGGCGTGACAGATTCATCTGAGCCTGGTTCAGCTCGGCCAGCGCTTCTTCTTCACTTACCTGCAATTGCTGCACACGTATTCTTGCCTGCTCGAACTCCAGCCTTGATGCAAGCCCCTGCTCCAGCAGACGTTCACGTCTTTCAAGATCCAGCTCGGCGGTAGTGACAGAAGCCCTGGCGGCTTCATACTTGCGTTCGGCAGCACCCAGCTGGGTATTGAGTCTGGCGACAAAATCATTGTCGATATCGAGTATCTGTACTATCGGGTCGCCTTCCCTGACGGTATCACCATCCTGCACATACCACTGCGCCACACGACCCGAAACCAGCGCACTGATGTTCTGGATCTTGTCTGCCGGATCAAGTGTTGTAACGCGACCAAAACCTGATGTGGTCTGCACCCATGGAATGAAGGTAAGTGCCGTACCAACCACTATAGCGGTTGTCATCAGCAGCCAGCACAACAAACGAAGAATGCGGGGCAACCTGATAGCCCTGTAACTGGTCATACTCGCCAGCTGGAATTGCGGATAGGTATCACGATAGGTAAAACTGCCCGTTCCGTTATTCCGGATTTTCATGTTCACATCAACCTCTCTGCATTTTGTGTCCCTGTCCTGATATCCAGTTCCAGAACACTGTATCCCGTTTCAAGCGGCGCATTGCCGCCATAAAGTACTATGCAGCCCTTTGCCAGAAACAATTGCAACATGCGTTTCCTGACCTCTTCATGAAGGGAGTCACAGACTTCGTCGAGCACGATAATTGCAGGGTCAGACAACAACGCAAATGCAAGCCGCAAGCGAACCGTCTGCTCCACTGTCAAGGGCTGTCCTTCAGGGGCCAGGATCGTATCCATACCTGCCGGCAGTTTGCCAACGATATCCATCAACCCCGTTTCTGCAAGCAGTTTCCTGATGGTCCCTTCTGTGCAGTCGTGATTGGCAAGCTGCAGAT
>JAURLQ010000033.1 GCA_030831125.1 Gammaproteobacteria bacterium | reverse complement strand
GATACCGTCAAACGATACCGCACTACCACCCCAGGTTTCCGCACATACACGCGTCAGCGCCGCTGTCAGCGTCGTCTTGCCATGGTCAACGTGACCAATCGTGCCTACGTTTACGTGGGGCTTGTTACGTTCAAACTTTTCTTTGGCCATCGTTATGTCTCCAACTCGAATTTCAATCCAGAAGGGCACGCAAGCACGCCCCTACCAATTCTTTTCCAGTACCAGGTAATCCGGCTGGATGGGCGCATTGCATGTGCCCATATGGACATTACTGTCCTTTTCTGATGATGGAATCGGCAATGTTGCCGGGCACTTCAGCGTACTTCTTGAACTCCATGGTGTAAGTTGCGCGGCCCTGGGAAGCGGAACGCAAATCAGTGGAGTAACCGAACATTTCTGCCAGCGGCACTTCGGCAGTGACAATCTTGCCTGAAGGGCTGTCTTCCATGCCGAGCACTATGCCGCGACGACGGTTCAGGTCTCCAATAATGTCGCCCATGTAATCTTCAGGCGTAACAACTTCCACCGCCATGATGGGTTCCAGCAAAGCAGGATCAGCCTGCAGCGCACCCTGTTTCAGCGCTATTGAGCCGGCAATCTTGAACGCCATCTCGCTCGAGTCCACATCGTGGTATGAACCATCAAAAATGGTGACCTTCATGGCCAGCAGTGGATATCCGGCCAGACAGCCGTTCTTCATCTGCTCCTGTGCACCCTTGTCGACCGCACTGATATATTCCTTGGGCACCACACCACCAACGACCTCGTTTACAAATTGATACTCTGCATCAGCCGGCAGTGGCTCCAGACGCAGCCATACATGGCCGTACTGACCACGTCCACCAGACTGCTTGACGTGCTTGCCCTCGACTTCCACTGCCTTGCGAATGGTTTCGCGATAGGCAACCTGTGGCTTGCCTATATTCGCCTCTACACTGAACTCACGACGCATACGGTCAACAATGATATCCAGATGCAGTTCACCCATGCCTGAAATGATGGTCTGGCCACTTTCTTCGTCGGTATGCACACGGAACGAGGGATCTTCCTGGGCCAGTTTGCCAAGCGCAATACCCATTTTTTCCTGGTCAACCTTGGTTTTCGGCTCAACAGCAACAGAGATAACCGGATCCGGGAAGTCCATTTTTTCCAGTGTGATCTTGTGGCTGATATCACAAAGGGTTTCACCTGTGGTTACGTCTTTGAGGCCTACAGCTGCAGCAATATCGCCAGCCAGTACTTCCTTGATCTCTTCGCGTGAGTTGGCATGCATCTGCACCATACGGCCCACACGCTCCTTGCGATCCTTGAGCGGGTTGTATACAGAGTCACCTGAATTCAGTTTGCCGGAATAGACACGGAAAAAAGTCAGGGTGCCCACAAAGGGGTCAGTTGCGATCTTGAATGCGAGCGCGGCAAAAGGCTCATCATCACTGGAAGTCCTGACTGCAGGCGTGCCGTCATCCAGAATACCTTCAATGGCCTTTACTTCAGTTGGCGCCGGCAGATAGTCGATCACCGCATCCAGCATGGCCTGTACACCCTTGTTCTTGAATGCACTGCCACATACTACGGGTACGATTTCACTGGCCAGGGTACGAATACGAAGCCCTTGCTTGATTTCCGCTTCGGTCAACACACCTTCGTTGAGGTATTTGTCCATCAACGCTTCATTGGCTTCGGCAGCCACTTCCATGAGATTCTCGTGCCATTTTTCGGCTTCAGCTCTCAAATCATCCGGGATCTCAACGTACTGGAAACTTACGCCCTGATCTTCCTCATTCCAGAGAATTTCCTTCATCTTGACCAGGTCGATAACGCCCTTGAACTGGTCTTCTGCACCAATGGCAAGCTGCAAAGGCACAGGATTGGCGCCCAGACGGTCTTTCATCTGTTTGACCACACGCAGGAAGTTGGCGCCTGCACGATCCATCTTGTTCACGAAAACGATGCGGGGCACTTCATAACGATTGGCCTGACGCCATACGGTTTCTGTCTGCGGCTGAACGCCCGAACTGGCGCAAAGGACTACACAGGCTCCGTCAAGTACGCGCAGTGAGCGCTCCACTTCAATGGTGAAGTCTACGTGACCAGGAGTATCGATAATGTTGATGCGGTGCTCATCAAACTGGCTGTCCATGCCTTTCCAGAAACAGGTGGTGGCAGCAGAAGTAATGGTAATACCACGCTCCTGCTCCTGTTCCATCCAGTCCATGGTGGCAGCGCCGTCATGAACCTCACCTATCTTGTGGTTAACACCTGTGTAAAAGAGGACACGTTCAGTTGTGGTGGTTTTGCCGGCATCCACGTGTGCGCAAATACCGATGTTACGGTAGCGCTTGATTGGAGTCTTTCTGGCCACAACTCAGTCCTCTTTACCCGATAACCATTTTCCTAGAAACGGTAGTGTGAGAACGCGCGGTTGGCTTCTGCCATGCGGTGCACATCTTCACGTTTTTTCACGGCACTGCCGCGTCCCTGGGATGCATCCATGATTTCACCTGCCAGACGCAGGGCCATGGATTTTTCGCTACGGCCACGGGCATACTCAACCAGCCAGCGCATGGAAAGCGCATTACGACGATCAGGGCGGACTTCAACCGGCACCTGATAGGTGGCACCACCCACTCGTCGGGATTTAACCTCAACCAGTGGAGCAATGTTTTCCAGAGCTTCTTCAAAGGCTTTCAGAGGATCGGCAGTACCGCGCTCGCTGATGGTATTCAGGGCACCGTATACGATTTTCTCTGCTACTGATTTCTTGCCGTCGATCATGACATGGTTCATGAACTTGGCGAGGGTAACACTGCCGAATTTCGGGTCAGGCAGTACTTCACGACGGGGGGGTACGCGTCTTCTTGGCATATCGCTCTCTCTTCAGGGTAATCCGGAACATCCCACCCATGTGGGGCCCGGCCTTACTGGTTATGTAGTGGTGATCTTCCGATCACCGGATTGTAATTTTGCTCTGTTAAATTCCTGTGTACAAATACGTTGTCAGGTCAAT
>JAURLQ010000007.1 GCA_030831125.1 Gammaproteobacteria bacterium | reverse complement strand
TGGCAGACAGTTGTGGAAATACGATCCGCAGGTACCCGGCGAATGGGCAGTGAAACTGTGCTGCGGCATCGTCAACCGCGGCGTAGCGATGCATGAAGACAAGGTGATCTGGGCTACGCTCGACGGACGTCTGGTCTCGGTTGATGCCGCGACCGGCCAGCTGGCCTGGGAAAGACAGATTACCGACCGCGAAGGCTGGCATTCAATTACCGGCGCCCCCCGTATTGCCAATGGCCGCATCTTCATCGGCGAAGCCGGTTCTGAATATCACCAGCGCGGTTACATGGCCGCCTACGATGCCGACAATGGTGATGAACTGTGGCGCTGGTGGGCAGTCCCGGGCAATCCCGCACTGGGCTTCGAACAACCTGAGCTGGAGCTGGCAGCCGAGACCTGGAAAGGTGAATGGTGGGAATTCGGCGGGGGCGGAACCCCGTGGGATGCCATCACTTATGATCCGGTAACCAACATGGTCTACATCGGCACTGGTAATGGCGCTCCCTGGCCGGCCGACATCCGTTCGCCCGGTGGTGGAGACAACCTGTTCACTTCCTCGATTGTCGCACTGGATGCCGAGACCGGTGAGTATCAGTGGCATTACCAGGCCGTGCCCCGCGACAGCTGGGATTACGACAACACCCAGCAGATAGTCACTGCAGACCTGATGATCAGGGGGCTGCAGCGGCACGTGGTCATGCAGGCACCCAAGAATGGCGTGTTCTATGTAATTGACGCCGAAACCGGGCAACCCTACTCAGCCGATCTTTACGTCCCCACAGCCAATTGGCTCACCGGCTTCGACGAGAACTTCCGTCCCATCATCAATCCTGAAGCCAACTATGGCGCAGAAGGCAGTACCGGCTTCCATGCAACGCCTTCATTCTCGGGCGCACATAACTGGCATCCGATGGCCTTCAATCCCGACACCGGCCTGATGTACATTCCCACTACCTACAGCAGCTACGGATTTGTGGCCGAGGCTGGTGCAAAAATGGGCAACCAGTTGCTGTCAATCAGGGCAGGAGACCAGCCGGAAAGCCCACCACCCGAACTGCAGGGTGCAGGTTCCTATCTGTTGGCCTGGGACCCGGTGCAGCGTGTTCCGGTGTGGGAACAACGTATTGCCAGCTCACGCACCGGCATACTGACTACAGCCGGTAATCTGGTGTTCCAGTCAACCGGCAATACCTTCAAGGCCTTCCGTGCCGACACCGGTGAAGAAGTGTGGAGTACCGACACGCAATCTGGTGCCGTAGGAGGGGCAGTGAGTTACGCCATCGACGGTGAACAGTACATTGCCACCGTGTCTGGCCAAAGCAGCGGCGGCGGTTATTGGGCACCAAACTATGCACGCCTGCTGGTTTACAAACTCGGTGGCACTGCCACGCTGCCCGAAATGATCAGCTACACCCCTCCCGAGCTGAATCCGCCAGAGAACTTCGGTGATGCAGAGTTGCTTGCTCTGGGAGAAACACACTACACCGATTTCTGCTCCAGCTGTCATGGCACCGGTGTTGGTCGAGTGAGCAGCCTGTTCCCTGACCTGCGCTATGCCGCCGCACTCAACAGCGATGCCCTGTTCAGATCCATCGTGATCGACGGTGCCCTGCAGAACAACGGTATGGTGTCTTTTGCCGACCAGCTATCAGCTGAAGATGCCGAGGCAATTCGGGCTTATATGGTAAGTCTGGCTAATGCGGCAAAGGATACGCAGACTGCTGCTGCGCAGCCAGAACCAGCAGCTGAAGGGGAAGAAGTGCATACGCAGTAATTTTGACTGCTGAAGGAAAAGCAAAGGCTGGCCACGAAAGTGGCCGGCCTTTTTTTTGGATAAATGGTAGGGAATAAGCGGGGTCAGATTAATTTGACCCGGCATCTCCGCCAAATGGCTGAGGGCAAATCAAGTGGCTCTGACCCCTTTGATTTGATTCAGCGGCTGACCTGCATGCTGCTGATGCCTGCTCTTGGGTTGCCGGTGCCCGGATCTCCGGTTGAGACAAGCTTGACCCACAGGGTGTCATTGTCCCTGAAGTACGCGTTTTCGCTGGCCACACGCAAGGCATCCAGGCTGTTCGCCTGCGTGCCTGATTCTGCGGCGGTGAAACCCGGTAGTTCCAGAATTACCCAGGAACCTGCATCCATCTCCCGCAGGGAGAGATCCATGCTCTCTCTTTCGGTGGTCACTTTGATTTCGGTGCCGGCGCGCACGGTGCTACCTGTCAGCGTGTAGTCCCTGCCCAAACGGCTGAGGACAACCGGGGGTGGCGGAGGCGCATTACGATTGCCTCCGAAGAAGCCACCACCGCCACCGGGATTCGCGATCTGCAGGCGGCCGATATCACCTCTGCACAGGGCGGCATTCCAGGTGGGTTGCACTGAACAGGCTTCAGCATCGTATGCCACGCTGTCGTTTACGCCGTCGTGGATCATCACATAGGAATCGGGACCGAAACCCAGCGAACCGTCCCTGTCCCTGTAGGCTGCAGTTTTGTAGGACGTGCTGCCGCCGTTGTCGTTGGCCCAGCGGGCATTGCCCTCCATCGTCGGGAAGTACACCGGCTTGGCGTCTACGAAAGTCAGTTTCTCGAAGGCATTGTTGGTGCTGACCCCGAAGCTGCTGAACAGCAGGTTGGAAATGGCACCAGTCTTGCGCGTAGCATTGTCTTCGTAGTTCTGGAACGTGGTATTGATGATGTCGTGACGGTAGTCGTAGTACTCATAACCGCGTATCGGGAAATCAGGCAACATCGGTTTGGGCAGGCTGCGGCCATAAGCCACTTCTGCATCTGTTTGCGGGTTGCCGCTGTTTTCTGTTTCGCCCACGAACAGGGAGTCGACCACCTGCGATGTAAAGTCATAACGACCGAAGGCACCGGAGGCATGCGTGAAACCAATGGCGTTGTCGGCAAATTTCACATTCCTGAAAAGATGCATTTCACCGCGGCCCCAGATGCCACCGTTACGATTCTTGTACGCTGTGAGGTTCTCGAACACCGCCGTTACCGGCGCGCTGTCGGGGTTGGACGGATCCTCAAGACCTGTATGCGAACTGCCGGTAACGCCGAAGGTATTGTTGGCGGCAATATTGCGGTCGAACATGAAGCCATCGAAGTTGGAATGGGCTACGTTGCCGCTGAACTCACGGAAGGGTGTGCGGCGTGGCCAGGTGGCCATGCTGTCATCGGAATCGAGGAAGGCCCCGTTAGGATGTTCAGGCAGGGACATCCAGAAGCCGTTGGCATCGGAACCGGCGGCTACGTTATCGCGGTAGGTGTTGTCCGGATTGGTAATCCAGAAACTTGCCACCGTATTGTCTGACGGCAGCAGCACATCGGTGGAATTCTGGCCGTTCTGCCTTACGGCATTACGATTGTCGTAGTCTGGTCTTTCACCTGCTGCTGCGAGGTTGGTGGGCACACAGGCCAGGCTGGTATGGCACTTGGTCTGGATGGCCAGGTTGTGGATGAACTCGTTGCCGTGCTCTATGCCGTCTTCCATGAAGAAGCAGTGCCCCACTGTGTTGTAGGTAACGTTGTTCTCCACGCGCAGGTCGTTGGTGCCATGCACTGTTACACAACGATTAAAAGTGTCATGAATGGCGGCATTGCGGATGTACTGCCCTTTGCCGCCGTCGCCAACCAGATGCCAGTGAATCGGATAGCGCGCCAGTTCCAGATTCTGGCCCATGCGGTTGAGCTCTACGCCGTCCACATACATCTTGCTGGTAACCATCGCCATGATGTGACCGCCGAAGAAGGACTCTGCGGCATCTTCCGAAGCCTGCACCTTGATGTTGCGGGTCAACAGGCCCACTTCGCCACGCTCATCCACCCCGAATGTGATGCGGCCGAAGTGCATGTACTCCAGCGGCTCGTTCAAGGTAAGGGTGTTGCCGCTGATGGCGGCAATGGTGCGGCGCTCGGCCTGACGCGGATCGTAGTCGGTAGACGCCAGCACAATCTCGTCGCCGGCCTGCCACTGGGACGCATCCAGCACTTCAATAGTGCTGCTGCCCGCTTCTGCGGTCCGCGCCAGTTTGGTCCAGCTGTTGCTGCGGTTGCCGTGCAAGTTCAATGTACCGCCCGACATCATGATGCCGCGGTCGCCCATACCCATCAGTTGTTCATTCTTCACATTGTCGGTGAGGGTAATTGTGGCGTTGTGCTTGAAGGGATTCGCTTCAGTGCCGATTTCCAGTTCGCCATGCACCATGATCCACTCGGTGGTCAGGGCCAGGTCGGACTCATCGGCAAAGCGGAGAGTGCCAAACACTGTAATGCCATTCAGCGCTGGTGGACTGGTGTCGAGAAGTACTGTCTGGCCGCTGGCAATGGTTACCTGCTCCCCGGCAACCGGCACCTTGTTATCCGGCCATGTGGCCGGATCGGACCAACGTGTTTCCTGTGCCTGAGCAGCTACACATGTGCCGATGGTAAAACAGGTGGATACAAGCAACGGCAGGAACGAACGGTTCAAGATTCGCATGGACTTCCCCTCGACTCTCATTATTGATGTTTTTCGGATGAAAAGCATAAACAGCAAGACCTGCCCAGTCCAGAGGTTCAAGGTGTCAGCGTAATTCTCCCGAATACATTGCAACGGCAAGCAACACAAAGGCGCTTCAACCATTGCAACTTGAACTCTCCCTTTACCCTTACACCGACCTGATACTTATCGACTGACCGTAATACTGGCCTGCAGATCTGTTGGACGGATGACCTCCCAGACTGGCGGCCCGGCCACCAGTTTGACCCACATCTTGTCTCCGTCTTTGAACCAGGAGGTCTCGTTTGCCTGGCGCAAGGCGTCCATGCTGCCCTGCTGTGTGCCGGCCGCTGCATTGGCGAAACCCGGCAGTTCGAATATGACCCATGAACCCTGGTCCATCTCGGCCAGACTGAGCGTGACTTCATCCCTTTCAGTTTGCACCTGGATCTCGGTGCCGGCTTTCACCGTGCTCTGGTCGCCGGATATCTTGAACTCCTTACCGTTGCGTACCAGCGCAATGGGGGCCTGCTGAGGGCGACGGGAGCGCAGCGCGGCACGCTGGGACCGAACAAGTTCAGTGTCTGGCGCATTGGGACTGAGCCCGCCGATCAGGGCGAAGCGGGCGGTGCGCGATTCGAGATTCACTGCCTTTGGAAATTCTCCTCTTGCGTCGGAGAGATTCAGGCGACCGATGTCACCTGTGCACACAGCCGCGTTCCAGCTGGAATGGATCTGGCAAGTGTCGTCGGTGACAACGCTGTCATTCTCGCCGTCGTGGAGCAAGACCTGGGAATCGGGGATGCCGGTTACCGAACCGTCGAGATCACGGAAGGAAAGGGTCCGATAGGCGTTGCCCCCGCGGTTGTCATTATCGAAGCGGGTATCGTAGGTCGGGAAATAGACCGGCTTGGCGTTGATGAACTCAGCCCCTTCAATGGTGCTGTTGGTACTGAGTCCCGCGCTTGTAAACATCAGAAAGGACAGCGCACCGGTTTTTCTCCGATCGTTGTCCTGGAAATTAACGAAGGTCGTGTTCACCACATCGTCGCGGTAATCGTAGTATTCATAGCCGCGGATCGGGAAATCCGGAATGGCAGGCTTCGGCAGGCTGCGGCCATAGGCGATTTCCTCCGGCGTCGCTGGATTACCGATATTGTCGGTCTCACCCACGACCAGCCCATCAACCAGCCGTGAACTGAACGGCAGGCTACCGACGTCGCCAGCGGCCTGTGTCATACCAATTGCATTGTCGGCAAGTTTCATGTTGCTGTAGACGTACATGTCGCCCCGGCCCCAGAGACCGCCATTGCGGTTCTTGTAACTGGTCAAATTCTCGAAGTGCGTCTCCATCACTTCGCTCTCCAGATCGTTCGGATCTGCCAGCGCCAGTAACGGCAGGGAAGCCAGACCGAAGGTGTTGTCTTCATCGATGTGTCGGTCAATCATGAAGCCGTCGAAGTTGGAATGGGCCACGTTGCCTCTGAATGCGCGCAACGGGGTACGGCGCGGCCAGGTGTTCAGGCTGTCTTCCGAGCCCAGAAAGGCACCATTCGGATGCATCGGGATGGAAAACCAGAAGCCGGTGGAATCCGAACCGGCTGCCACGTTGTCGATGTAGCTGTTGTCCGGATTGGTGATCCAGTAAGACGCGGCGGTGTTATCCGATGGCAGCAGTGTATGCTCGCCGGAAAAGCTGATGCGCCTGAGTTCACCACGGTTTTGATTATCGAGCTCACCGTTGGCAGCCAGATTGTTTGGTACGCATTCCAGGGTGGGATGACACTTGGTCTGGATTGCCAGGTTGTGGATGAAGGCGTTACCAGACTCGATGCCATCTTCCATGAAGAAGCAGTGACCCACGGTGTTCCAGGTCACATTGTTCTCAACCTGCAGATCATTGGTGCCGTGTACTGTTACACAACGGTTGTAGGTGTCGTGGATGGCGGCGTTTCTGATGTACTGACCATTGCCGCCCTCACCCACCAGATGCCAGTGAATCGGATAGCGCGCCAGCTCCATATGCTGGCCCATGCGATTGAGCTCAACCCCTTCGACATACATCTTGCTGGTAACCATCGCCATGATGTGACCACCGAAATACGACTCTGCGGCATCTTCAGATGCCTGCACCTTGATGTTGCGGGTCAACAGACCCACTTCGCCCCGCTCGTCCACGCCAAAGGTAATCTCGCCGAAGTGCATGTACTCCAGCGCTTGGTTGAGGGTAATAGTGTTGTCGTTGATCGCGGCTATGGTGCGCCGCTCGGCCTGGCGCGGATTGTAGTCGGTGGAGGCCAGCACGATTTCGTCGCCTGCCTGCCACTGGGACGCATCCAGTACTTCAATGGTGCTACTGCCCGCTTCGGCAGTGGCGGACAGTTTGGTCCAGGCATTCGTGCGGTTGCCATGCAGGTTCAGGGTGCCGCCGGACATCATGATGCCGCGGTCGCCCATGCCCATCAGCTGTTCGCCAGGGACATTGTCGATCAGGGTAATGGTGGCGTTGTGGGTAAACGGGTTGGTTTCAGTACCGATCTCCAGTTCACCGAAAACCATGATCCATTCGGTGGTCAATTCAAGATCTGATGCGTCAGAGAAGCTGAGCTTGCCGTTGATCGTGAGGCCATTCAGCGCAGGAGGGCTGACATCGAGCAGCACAATCTGGCCGCTGGCAATAGTGACCTTGCCGCCGGCCTGCGGTACCAGCCCGCCAGACCAGGTGGATGCGTCAGACCAGTTACCGCTGCTGACTGCTTCCTGGGCAGTGACACCGGCGGTGAAACTGAGCACAGCTAATGCAGAGAGGATGAGTGTTCGACTGTTGAATCGCATGGAAACAGACCCCTTTATCCTAGAGTTTAATCATTACCGATTTGTTCTCGGTATAGAGTGCAATGCCTTCCTCACCCTGTTCCCTGCCGATGCCGCTCTGCTTGAAGCCGCCGAAGGGCAGGCTGGGATCCATCAGGTGATGGCAGTTCACCCATACAATGCCAGCCTGGATCTGTGCAGCCAGTTTGTGGGCAGTGCGCAGGTCGCGGGTCCAGACACTGGCGGCAAGACCATAGACAGTGTCATTGGCCATCGCAGCTATATCGTCGGCACTATTGAAGCGATTGGCTACCAGCACCGGTCCGAAGATTTCTTCCTGGTACAGGGTTGAACCGGGACCGCAATTGCCGAAGATGGTGGGCTGCACGAAGTAGCCTTCGTTACCATAGCGACTGCCGCCACAGAGTATCTCACCGCCTTCGCTCAGGCCTTTTTCAATGAAACCCAGCACACGCTCATGTTGTTCCTTGCTGACCAGTGGCCCCATTTGGGATTCGGGGTTGCGACCGCCACCGAGTTTCATGCCTTTGGCTATTTCGGACAGACCGGCAATCACGTCATCGTAAACGGCATCCTCGACAAACAGCCGTGATCCGGCCACACACACCTGGCCATGGTTGAAGAAGATCGCATTGGCAGCACCGGGTATGGCTTCATTGAGATCGGCGTCTTTGGTGATGATCACCGGGCTCTTGCCACCCAGTTCGAGGGAAACCCGCTTCAGGGATTCCATTGCCACCTTGCCGATATGCTTGCCGACCGGGGTTGAGCCCGTGAAGGCTATCTTGCGGACCAGCGGATGTTCGATCAGGGCCTGGCCTGCGATTTCGCCACGCCCCTGGATCAGATTGATGACTCCCGGAGGAAAGCCGGCTTCTTCTGCCAGTTCTACCAGCCGGATGGCCGACAGCGGGGTCTGTTCGGCCGGCTTGAGGATACTGGTACAGCCGCAGGCGAGGGCCGGGGCCAGTTTCAGTGCGGCCATGATCAACGGGAAATTCCAGGGAATGATCTGGCCGACCACACCGATGGGCTGGCGCAGGGTATAGGCATGGCAATCAAAACCGGGGATACCGATGGATGGTGTGACCGTCTTGCCTTCCACTTTGGTGGCAAAACCGGCGTAGTAACGGATGAGCTGAACGGAAGCCGGCACATCCACCATCTGTGCATAGCCCAGCAGCTTGCCGTTATCCAGCGACTCGAGTTCAGCCAGCTCCGCTGCATGGGCTTCAACCAGATCAGCCCATTTAAGCAGCAGGACTTCGCGGGCATAGGGAGTCATGGAAGACCAGGGACCTTCGTGGAAGGCTTTGTGTGCTGCCCTCGCAGCCAGGTCGACATCCTGCTGTCCTGCTTCGGCAACCTTGCAGATCAGTTTTTCCGTAGCGGGATCTATGCTGTCAAAGGTCTGCCCGGAAACAGCATCCACCCAGGCGCCATCAATGAACAGTTTCTGCTGCCGGCCAATGAAGTGTTTCACCGCAGGAGACAGGTCGGAAAATTCAGCGATTGTGGCAGCCTGGTTCATGGGAATCCCTTATTGTTTTATGGAGTGTGGATCAAGGGGTCAGAGTACTTGATCGGTTTAATTGAAATGGAAATCTGAATTCACAGGAATCAAGTACTCTGCCCCCTTGATTCTAGTTTGGTACATAGGCCCGCTGCAGGCTACGGTGGGCATTAGCAAGAAATTCTGTCGGGTCACCAAATTCTTCGATGTAGGGATCAAGAAAGTCCATTTCCATGACATTTTTGGGACCCATTCCCAGGTTCAGCTGCTCTGCCAGATCCAGATGCAGGTTTGTGTACATGGCCCGCATTCGCAAAATTTCCGAGCCACTGATGATGGGTCCGTGGGCAGGTACAACGACGGTATCAGCGCTGACCACGGTGGCGAGCTTCTCATAAGCGGTCAATAAACCTCCCATCCAGGAACCGTGCCTTATATCCATCATGGGCCATTGGCCCACGGTGACGGGGCCGCCTGTAATGAGTGTGTCCAGAATCGGGAAGTACAGGAACATGTCGCTGTCGCAGTGGGCTGCCGGCAGGTAGCCATAGATGATGCGCTGGCCGGCAAATTTCATTTCGCCGGTTTCGCGAAAGGTCTTTGTGGGCAATCCGGCTGCAGACAAAGGTCCATAACGGCCCTCATACAACGCAGACTCCAGTGAATTCTGCAGAAACATCCTGGTTTTTTCATGGGCAAAAATCTCAGCGCCCTGAGCACCCACGATTTCGTTGCAGCCGGTTTGCTCTGGATGCCATTGGGTATTGATCAGGGTGTGAATGCGGTCCTGGCCAATGGTGTCATACACTTCACTGAGCAGGGTATCAGCGTGTCGTGCCAGACCCCCATCAATCATCAGGGCACCATTTTCATTCATGCCCGCAATGGTGAAGACGTTGCAACCTGCACCCTGCAGTACCCAGGCATAACCCAGTTCAATGCGGGTGATTTCAGGTACGGCTTCCTGGGCGCTGGCGAAAGGAGAAAGGGTGCTACCCTATGTTGTAGCACCAGGGGCAACACCGAGAGCCTGTGACCCCTTGCTCAGAAAAGATCTTCGTGAAACATGTTCATTCATTATTTTAGCTACTGATGATCAATGGAACCGGGAACCAGGGCATTGAGCTCGGCTTCAGGGTCCAGAGGAAAGATATTCCAGGGGTAGAAGAACGGAGGACCAACGTTGGGCCAGAAAGGTGTAACTTCCAGCTCTTTGCTTGCTCCCAGGCTGCGAAGCAGTTCGGCCATCCTGGCATTGGGTGGCTGACGCAGGCCCTGAAAACCGAGAAAGCCTCGTGACTCTGCATAATCCAGGGCGGTCAGGCCATCGATATCTGTGGTGTTGATGTCTGCACCAGCCTTTACCAGAGCTTCCACCATCGCTGTGTTATTGGCACCCACTGCCTCATGCAGGGGAGTACCACCACGATTCCGTTGCAGGTGATGTGGGGAAGACACCAGATCAAGGGTTGAACCTGCTCCTGCATCAAGCAGCATTTGCAGGGCAATATTCTGCGCAGCCACCATGGACGCATCAGCTCTCCCGACACGGGCACCTGCAAGTGCAGAAACTGGTGTCTGCAGATCAGCCTGCGGTAGATCCGCTTCGGCGCCATACTGCAGTAATAACTCAATCGCCTGAACATCTGCACCACTGGCGGCAACGATCAGTGGAGTTGTGCCTCTGGACAGAGGGCCACCTCTGGCTTTCGCAGGACGATAGAACAGCTGCATGTTGGGATTGGCACCGGCTTCCAGCAGCATGCGCACAATGGTCAGGCCATCAGTTTCATCGATATAACCATCGATCTTCATATCACCTGATTTTCTGTTTGAAACGGCAGTCATCAGTGGTGCCTGGCCAAACATGTCCCATTGATTGACGTCTGCACCCGCCTCGATGAGCTTTTTGCTGATATCCCAGTTGGTATTGATGATGGCCAGCAGCAAGGGAGACACACCGTCAGGATCAGTGAATTCCAGATCGACATCGTTCTCGAGCAGCAGGTCGACACAGGCAACACAGTTTTCCCTGATAGCGTACATCAGCGGAGTCAGGCCTCCACTATCGAGCGTCTTGGCCCGACCCTCTGCAGTGACGTGGGCATTGTAATCACGGACCGCAGACACAGCATTTATATCTGCGCCTGCCTCGATGAGCACTTCCATCATCGCAGGGTGCTTGCGGGCAGTCGCCCACATCAGTGCAGTCTGATTGCCCCAGCCTTCGCGTGCATCAACAGTAGCGCCCCTTTTGATCAGCATTTCAGCCGTGTCTACATCTCCTGTACGGGCGATCAGCATCAATGCTGTCTGTCCCTCAGGGTTGGGTGAATCGACATCAGCACCAGCATCGAGAAGCATCCTGATGATTTCCTGGTTGGAAACCTCAGCAGCAAGCTGCATGGCATTGGCGCCGTATTTGTTTGAAACGGTCACGTCTGCACCAGCACGTATCAGCTGCCGCACCTTGTCGACATCCTGATCGAACACAGCCCACTGCAGCGGAGTACTGCCATCTGGTCCGCGTTCATTGACACCAAGACTGCGCACCTTTTCTCCCAGCGGGGAAGGTACGTCCAGAGGTATGAAATTCTGGGCATCAGCCAGAGCAGAGCAGGACAGAGCTACGGCTGCCATGGCAACTCTGCATGAAAGACGGGACAGGTTCATATCACACTTCCGCAATCGGGCCGGTACTGTCAGCAAACTCTTCCATATGCACACCACTGCGATCGAGTATGGTGTGCACAAGATTGGCGAACGGAGTGTCCTGTGCAAATCTCAGGTGCTGGCCACCGCGAATACCGCCCCCTTTACCCAGCAGCACTGCAGGGATCGGATCGGCATTGTGCAGGTCACTGTTGCCCATGTTGCTGCCGAACAGAATGATGGAATTGTCCAGGATATTACCCTGTACGTCTTCCATGTCTTTCAGGCGCTGGGCGAACCTGGCAACGCGCTCGGTGATATATCTCTGGATGAGCACCAGCTGATCCCACTTGGCCGGATCTTCCTGATGGTGAGACAGCGGGTGGAACGACTCAGCGATGCCGAGATTATCAAAAACGCGCATGCTTGCTTCCTTGATAGTACGCATGGAAGCAATTCTGGTCTGGTCGTTCTGGAAGGCCAGAGCGATCATCTCGAACTGGATATCCATAAGTTCGGTGAAATCTTCCGGCGGCCCCAGCGGTGCATCGGGCAGGTCGGTCAGTTCCCTTGCGCCCTCTTCCAGTTTCTGGATCCGGGTTTCGATTTCCCGCACGGAATCCAGATACGTACTTACCCGCGTTCTGTCGGCCGCGCTGAGTTTCCTGTTCAGACTGGCGGTAGCTTCACGCACATAATCCAGCATGCTGGTGGTCTGATTCAGAATGTGCAGTCGCTCTTCATAGGTGTCACCCTGACCGAACATGGTATAGAACACCTTGCGCGGATTACCTTCCATAGGCAGAGTCTGGGATGGCGTGCGGTAACTGATCGCACCACCAGGCTCGCCACAAAGCTCCAGCGATGTCAGGGGAGTCTCACCGCCGAATACACGGACTGCCAGCTGGTCTGCTGTCATCCCCTTGATACCGCCCGGTCTGCGATCACGGTCATTAGGGTTTACACAGGAAAGCCAGGTTTCCTCGGTGATGGAGTGGGGTGCAGGGCCATTTTCAGCCGCCTTGTTGCGCATACCACTGGCAATGGTCACATGCTCATGCAGTGACTCTAGCGGCTTGAGAATTTTCGAGTACTCGAAATCGGTGCCCACCTGCCTGGGGGCCCACTCATGAATCACAGCGCCATGAGGGAAGTAAATAAAACCCAGGCGAGTCGGAACGGCTGCAGACTGGGCCAGTGCCGGAGTCATTGCATCCAGCATTGGCAGGGCAATGGAGGTGCCTGCGCCTTTAAGTACTGCGCGTCGTGACAGGTGTTTTTTGCTGATAAACATGTTCTCGGTCCTGTTTCTCAATATTGGGTTACAGCTGGGCCTGTTGGCGGTTTTCGATTTCGCCTGTGCTGCTTACGCTTTCCCGCATGCGGAAAAAATCACTTGAAACGATATTGAATATCAAGGATTTGAAAGTGTAGTCATCTTCTTCTGCGGCCCTGACAATTTTCCTTACAGTAGGCATGTCCGTGTATTCCAGCTCCCTGCCCAGACCATAGCTGACAAGCGCTTCGGTCATGGACTGTACGAACTGGTCGGAGCGTCCTACCAGTGCATTGACCAGATCTTCCGGTGTTTCGATTGCCGTACCGTCAGGCAGAACACCAGAGGAGTCGATCAAGGTCAGCGTGTCACTGTCATGTTTCTGGTACCGGCCCACTGTATTGAAGTTCTCAAGTGCGAAGCCCAGCGGGTCGAGCACACCATGACAGTTGTAGCAGCTCGGGTTGCTGCGGTGAATCTCCAGTCTCTCACGCAAAGTCTGCGGTGCAGCACCCGGAGTCTGGTCAAGATTGGTTTCCACATTGGGGGGTGGAGGCGGTGGCGGTGAGGCCAGCAGTTTTTCGAGTATCCAGGCGCCACGGATTACCGGAGAAGTACGGTTTGGGTTGGCTGTTGCCATGAGAATGGCACCCTTGCCCAGCAGACCCCGGCGATGATAACTGTCATCCAGTTCCACTCTTCTGAAGGCGCTGCCTTTCACATCGAGAATATCATAGTGCGCCGCCAGCCTTTCGTTAAGGTAGGTATAGTCGGCATCAAGCAGTCTTACTACCGACTGATCACTACGCAGCACACTGTCCAGGAACAAGGTCAGTTCCTGCTTGAACAGCGGGCGAGGGTCAAACGATCGGCTGGCATAACGGAACATGCCCTGATTAGGATCGATTTCATCCAGCTTGGCCAGGTTAAGCCACTGATAGGCAAAGTCCTCTACCAGGGTTTTGGATCTTTCATCAGCCATCATCCTACCGATCTGTGCCTCGAGCACCCCGGGTTGGCTCAGCTGGCCCTGGTTGGCAAGATTCAGCAGCTCCTCATCGGGCACACTGCTCCACAGGAAGAATGACAAGCGTGATGCCAGTTCCAGGTCGGACAGAATCACGGTACCGTCATCAGTGCCCACCTCGGAGCGGTAGATGAAGTGGGGACTCACCAGAATGGCACTTAGTGATTCCTTGATGCTGTTTTCAAAGGTTTGGGTTTCACGGCTGGCATCATAAAAAGCCATCAGCGAGTCGATATCTTCCTGCTCCAGAGGCCGCCTGAACGCGCGTTCTGCCATGTTCGTCAGAATTTCGTTTGCACAGTTCCTCTCTTCAGCTATTTCGCGCGGATAGCAAACGAAGATGCGCTTGCGAGGTTCGGAATCACTCATGCCTGCCACTACAAGCGGGCCACGAACCTGCAGGGCGTTCAATTTGGGAATCCTGAACTGCCCCCCTTCCAGCGCAGTGACTGGTGTGCGCTCGTCACTCTCGGCGAGGCTGCGGCGCAGGAATGTCACTGTTACCGTGTGCTGGCCGGTGGTTGCGTTGAAGCGGATGCCTTTCAGGCGGTTGTTGATGCTTGAAACCGCATCAGCCTGTAACTGGTCGATGGACTCATGGTCAGCATCACCACCGACCTGTGAACGGTAGAATTCCTCGCCGTCCAGCAGGGCAATGATCGTGTGCTCGAATTCCATATTGGGCACTTCCCGGCCAAGCGCCAGGTCGCCAATGTTCAGTTCGTATTCGCCATCAGCCATGAAGTTGTAGGTCACGCTCATACCACCACGGGTGCCAAAGGGCATGCCGGGCAAGTGCTGACTCTGGGCGCCGACACCAAAGGTACCGATGCCACGTGCGGGCAGCGAGATGATCATGTCGGCCTCACTACCGTAGGTCTCCAGCACAGGAATAGGCCGGGGATCTCCAATGGCATTGTGGGCAACCATTCTTGCAGCATTAAGGTACTGGTCGATAAAGGCCGGCGACACCTGAAGGGCCAGTGAGTTTGTATCGAAGCCGTGAACCAGGTTGTCTTCGGGCAGCAGTGCGGAAGCATCGATTTCCAGACCCAGCAGGTCACGGATCGCATTCTCGTATTCCCTGCGGTTGAGACGACCCAGGGCAACGTTACCTACAGAGGGCCTTGTTGCAGCTTCGTCGATGGTGCTTTCCAGCCAGGAAACCAGTGAGTCAAGCTCTGACTCGGGAGGTCGCTCAGCGCCAGGAGGAGGCATATGACCGCCCTTGAGGCGCCTGATGGCTTCTTCCCAGGTTTGTGCTTCGGCAGGAATTGCATCGGGTTTTAACAGATCCATAGCCAGGCTGCCCGCCCAGTCTTCACTGTTATGGCAGCCCATACAATACTTTTCCACGACTCCCCATTGCTCGTGCTGAGCCTGGGCAGCCCCGGAAGCCATGCCGCAACATGCGGTGAATACAGCGAGTTTCAGACTATGTGAGAGCATGGTTCCCCCAATAAACCATAGGTGGATACAGGAAGAATAAACTGGTATTGAAGTCTCGTCGAGGCTGAAGTTGTTTCCTGTCAGGTTACTGCTCAGCTTTGATGGGGCCTTGGCGGTGTAAGTAAGCTGCCAAATTCACTGTTTCCAGCCTGACCCCTTGATTCTACGACCTGTTTTTGCAACCTGCGCTACCCGAACCGGCGACTCTGAGGTAATCTCTGGGCAATTACTTCGGGGGAAGGATCATGAAAAACAGTACCATTATCAAAGCAATCATCGTCAGCATGCTGTTGCCGCTTACTGCCAGGGTCGCGGGCCATCATGCCTTCAACACTGAATTCCAGGACGCCGAAGGCGAAGTCCGTGGCGTTGTGACCCGTGTCTGGTGGGCCAATCCGCATATCCGCTACGACGTGGATGTCACAATGCCAGACGGTTCAGTGGAACAATGGTCCCTGCACCCGCCCGGCAACCTGCCCACCTACCGGCGCCAGAACTGGACAGCCGAGACGATCCAGGCAGGCTATACCGTTTATGCCACCGGCAACCTGGGGCGTGATGACACGAAGAAACTCTACGCCACCTGTATCAATATCCTCAGTGGCCCTGAGAATGGTCGCCAGCTTGGCGGCTGCGTCAGCTCCAACACCACGCCGCAAATCACCGCCTCGGAAGACCAGGTAACTACCTATACCTCCAACGACTATGCTGTCGACATCACCGGTTTCTGGGACAACCGCTACAAGTTCCGCACCACCGTGGACGATTTCGATCCCAAACCCATGCCGATGACTGCAGCAACCCGGACCCTGTATGAAAATCGCCAGTTCGGCGACGACCACGTACTACGCTGCCAGCCCGCCGGCCTGCCGCGCATTTTCGGCTCGCCCTATCCCGTGGAAATCATTGATACCGGCAGCCACTACACCATGATTTTCCTGCAGGACAACACCCCGCGCTGGGTCTGGATGGATGGGCGTGATGCCCAGCCCGACCAGCCACTAAGCTCCATGGGTTTCTCGAAAGGGGCCTGGGAGGATCGCTCACTCGTGATCGAGACCACTCACCTGACACCGGGTTGGCTGGATGGCTCCGGCTACCCCATGACCGGTGGCGACGGCACGCGCATTGTTGAACGCTGGACGGTGGCTGAGGACAATTTATCCATCGACCGCACCATGACCATTTATGACGACGCCTACACAGCGCCGCTGGTACGCACCCGCGGCTCGCAGCGCGGCGATTTCCGCGAACTGGTGGAAAGCCCGCCATGTGACCCGACGGTGTTCTACAACGAGATGCTGGAAGCGGGAAGGCTGGAAGAAATTTTCAGTCCGCAGTAACACCACAGGATAAATGGCATTAGCCACACTGCATCAGGCCGATCAGCAGGTCGTTGCTTTTTTCCTGGTTCTCACAATTGGGAAGCAGATCGCCAACACCCGCTTTTCCCACTATATGGCAATATTGTAAAAACAGGTCGTGCTTCAGGCGCCAGTGACAACCAACACATGAAGTTCGCCCCTCCAAAACCCGGAATAGTCGAACACTTCAACGATCAATTAGCATTTCCTAAAAAATCGCTATTTGGGTGAGATCGATTAATTACAGCAATGATATAACTAATCTCTCTGTTAGCAGGGCGCAGCACTTAAGGCGCAATCGGATGTCGCAGACAAATGGCCCAAACTTCATCCATTCTTTTAACAGCCTTAATTGATGATGTCTTCTATCCGAATTCCCTTGGGCAAAAGAATAAGATCTGTATTGCTGCCTCCGTTCCCAAGTTCAACGCTATTCAAATCATCTACTGAAAAGATTTGTTGAGCCCTAGTGAACCAGCCCCAGCTCCCAACATTGTATACATTAAAGAGATCAAGAATAAATTCACCAAAACTTACCCCTTCTGAAACTTCCTCCGATGCCTGCCTAGGTGCGAATTCCACGATAAACACGTTCTTCAAACGATTATTGGAGCCGTATAAACTTGATAACGCCGCCACTTAGAATCCCTCAATATCCAATTTGACGAGCTCCAACTCCGACTCATCTCGCAATATTTCCCGCAGAGGCAGAACATCTACGTCACACGAATAGTAGTCTCCATACTTACGCGAAGACGTATTCACAAAGCTTGCCCCTATTGCGCCTCCAGGACTTACACAAAGCTCCATGACACACCGACTCTTTCCAATCCCGTTCAGATGCAGGTGAACTTTTGACTTATATAAACCAAAGTTATGGATTAGCGGCGATATCAGCATCGGGTTTGCTTCAAATGCATTAATCTTCACGGGCAATGACAACGCATCACTTACGAGATGAACCGCGTTTGAAAACGAGCCTATGAATACGCCCACATCGATAACGCGGGTTGAGCCCCCCATTATAGGACGATAGGAATTCCAGAAGCCCAGTTAACAATCTGTTACTTAAAGCTACGTTTTTATACGCCACCAAAAGATCGTCTACTTGATCCAAGGATATTGGCCTATGGTGGGCTAAAACAAAATCGTCATCTAGATATGGGTCACTAATGCTGACTATTCGATCTGCATAGAATATGTAATCACGCATAGGATTATGTTCACCTCATTCTGGCCGCCATCACTGCACGGCTAACATAATTTTTAAAGATGTGGCGCATTACATGCGACACTCGCTTACAGTTCGGATATTCTTGCCGCTCTTCGACCCATCGGACTAGCGCAAAGAATTTTCCCGTGTGCTTGAGACCATTTAGAGAATATCTACTCAACTGCCATTGAACGTCTAATCAAAAGTCCTAGCCGCGGGCGGTCCTTTTACTAACTCGCAAGACAACGTAATTCGGCTGCAATGGCAGAAACTACGCGGTAACGCTCTGCCAGTACTTGGCAGAACCTGTCATCATCTTCCCTCGGTAGCAGGGTCTGCAGGGTGAAAACTTTTTTGCCCTGCTGAGGCCCAATGGCTATGCGATAGGTGATGGAGTGACCGTGCACCTGACGCAGGGGATTCTCTTGCAGTGAATCC
>JAURLQ010000032.1 GCA_030831125.1 Gammaproteobacteria bacterium | reverse complement strand
GGTGGTGAGCCGGGTTACCCCATAACTGCTGCAGATGCTTTATATCGCTCTTGTTCAGCAATTTCAGTTGTCGGTAGCCTATTTCCAGGTAGGGAAAGGCATGTGGTCCCAGCATTTGCAGTGTTGCATCTCCGTCAGTAGGGCGGATCGGGTTGTCGCTGCGGAACAGATCGGCCATTACAGCCACACGATAAAGCCCCTCAAGCGCAGCATTGGCTGCAAGCTGCGAATCCACTGCCTGACGAATCTGCTGACGAAGAATCACTGCTGCCTGCTGGAAAGCCTGTGCCCGTGGGTAATGATCCTGGCAAAGCGCGAGGGCGGCCTCAAGACTGCCTTGTTCTTTCAGTGCCTTGAGCTCTGTCTGCCAATGACCTTTGGCCTCCGGGGCTGTTGAGGGTGGGGAATCATGGCTCAGTTCGTCAAGGCTGCTCTCTTCCACGCCAGGCAGGGGTGCGGATAGTTCGGCAATTTCCTGGGCACTTTTCTGTTGGTTGCGATGCAATATCCAGATCAGAAGTGCAGTGGCAAAGAGCAGTATAGGGATGAGATACAACAAAATTTCATGTTTCCTGGCGTTTAAGCCATTCTAGCACGCTGGCAGGAGATTCCTGACTGTAAACATTTTTGCGCAAAGCCACTTTCGGGACTATGTTGAATACATGCACAAGGATGTGCAGGCTCCCGGGAGCGAAGGAGGGTGCAGGTGAAATCCCAGGCAACCTCATTGAAAAGGCAGCTCTTTAGGGGCTGCCTTTTCTTTACCTGTAGAAAACTACGGCAATGACGAGCAAAAGGTACAGGACTGTCGGCAGGCAAATTTGCTATCATGCCCGGCTTCAATATCAGCCTCTGCGCAGTCATGACTCCCGCCATTTCCATACGAGATCTGCATAAAACCTACGATAACGGCCACAAGGCCCTCAATGGCATCAGTCTGGATGTCAAAGAAGGTGATTTCTTTGCCCTCCTTGGCGCCAATGGAGCCGGCAAATCCACCACCATAGGTGTCATATCAACACTGGTACGCAAAACTTCCGGCACTGTTGAAGTTTTTGGCAAAAATGTCGAGTCGTATACCTATGAAACCAAGCTTGATCTTGGTGTAGTGCCCCAGGAAATCAATTTCAACCACTTTGAAAAGGTTTTTGACATAGTGGTGACCCAGGGCGGTTACTACGGTATGCCCCTGAAACTCGCAAAAGCAAGAGCGGAAAAATATCTTCGTCAGCTCGGCTTGTGGGACAAACACAATCAACAGGCCAGGGTATTGTCAGGAGGCATGAAAAGAAGGCTGCTGATAGCCAGGGCGCTGGTGCATGAACCCAAACTGCTTATTCTTGATGAGCCTACAGCAGGTGTGGATATTGAGCTGCGTCGGTCAACCTGGGAGTTCCTGCAGAAAATCAACAAGCAGGGCACTACCATTATCCTGACCACCCATTATCTGGAAGAGGCTGAAAATCTCTGTCGGAACATTGCGATGATCGACAAGGGAGAAATAGTGGTTAATACCAGTATGAAACAATTGCTGCAAACACTTAACCAGGAGCTGTTTGTGCTTGATACCTTTGAAAGTATGCTTTCTCCCCCTGATCTGCCCGGTTTTACGGTCAACATGGTGGATGAGCACACGCTGGAAGTGGGGCTTGACCGCAAACAGAGCCTCAATGAAGTCTTCGATCAGTTGAGTGCCCAGCAAGTCAGGATAAAAAGCATGCGCAACAAATCCAACCGTCTCGAACAGCTGTTTGTATCACTGCTCAACAGGGAACCGCAGTAATGAAAACTGTCATGGATACTTCATACAAATTCATAGCGCTGCAGACTATTGTTATCAAGGAAGTCAGGCGCTTCCTGCGCATATGGGTGCAAACACTGGTTCCACCGGTTATTACCATAGCCCTGTATTTTGTGATTTTCGGCAGCCTGATAGGTAATCGCATCGGACAAATGGGTGGATATACCTACATGGAATTCATCGTACCCGGACTCATCATGATGGCAGTGATCAACAATTCCTATGCGAATGTTGTGTCTTCCTTTTTCAGCCAGAAATTCCAGCGCAGTATAGAAGAGTTGCTGGTTTCTCCTGTGCCCAACTACATCATCCTGACCGGTTTTGTAATAGGTGGAGTCTGCAGGGGCATGGCGGTAGGGCTCATTGCTTCAATAATTTCGCTGTTTTTCAGCGGCGTGCACATGAACAATATCCTGATAACCGTGCTGGTTGTAATGCTGGCTTCGATCGTGTTTTCACTAGGTGGCTTCATCAATGCAGTGTACGCCAACAAGTTTGATGACATTTCCATCATTCCGACATTTGTTCTCACACCATTGATCTATCTGGGTGGTGTATTCTACTCAGTGGAATTATTGCCGCCATTCTGGAAAGCCGTGTCACAGATCAACCCGATTTTCTACATGGTAAATGCATTCCGCTATGGTGTTCTTGGCATCAGTGATGTTGATATCGGTTTTGCAATATTCATGCTGCTATTGTTTGCTGTAGGACTCTTTTCGTTTTCATTGTGGCTTCTGCATCGTGGCAAAGGACTACGTCACTGATGTCTAACGGTGTGCTGGGCAGGCAAACGGCATATCCAGACCGGTATGATCCTTCAGTTCTGGTGCCTGTACCAAGACAGGATAACCGTGATGTTCTGGGGATCAGTAACAGCAAGTTGCCTTTCTGTGGGGCCGATATCTGGAATGCCTACGAGATATCCTGGCTGGACACCAAAGGTTTGCCCCGTGTTGCACGTGGCCGGTTCATTTTTCCGTGCAGCAGCGAGAATATTGTCGAATCAAAATCCCTGAAGCTTTATCTGAATTCGCTGAACCAGCATGTATTCTCACATGATGAACAGGTACAGCTTGCCATAGCCAGGGACCTCACTGATGTTGCAGGCAGCACGGTGGAAGTATATCTGCAGCCGTTTCATGGCATGCAGGAACTGCTGGAAGCGCCGTCAGGACTCAGTCTGGATGCGCTGGATGCAGACTGTACAGCTTACCAGCCAGATCCGGCACTCTTGTGCCTCAGTGATGAATCTCAACAGTTTTCTGCGGTGGTGGATGAAGTGCTGTATACGGATCTGTTCCGTTCTCTTTGCCCGGTTACCGGTCAGCCCGACTGGGCAACCATAACGGTTTGTTACAAGGGAGAACAGATAAGTCACGAGGGCCTGCTGCAATACCTTGTGTCATACCGGGAACATCAGGGCTTTCATGAAAACTGTGTGGAAAAAATATACTGTGAGATCATGCAACGTTGTCGTCCACAAAGCCTTTCTGTGGAGGCCAACTTTTTGCGGCGTGGCGGTCTGGACATCAATCCTGTCCGTTCTTCTGCCCAAATGATGGATTATGTGCTTTTCCCCCGCTATAACCGTCAATAACACCGGAATCTGATATGGATGCTTTGACTGCACTGCAAACCCGTACTGCGACTCCACGACTTGTTGAGCCAGCACCGTCAGGTGCAGATCTTGATGCAATCATCAAGGCCGGCTTGCGTGCACCGGATCATGGCATGTTGCGCCCGTGGCGTTTTCTGCTGGTGGAAGGGAAGATGCGTGCAAAACTGGGGGAACTCTTTGTTGATGCTTTGCAACCACAAACGCAGGAACAAAAAGACAAGCTGCTGGCGGCACCACTGCGCGCGCCACTGGTGATTATCTGTGTTGCCACAATCAAGGAACATCCGAAAGTACCTCCGGTAGAACAGATTGCTTCCATGGCAGCAGCCATACAGAACATGTCAGTAGCCATTCATGCTCTCGGATACGGTTCTATCTGGCGGACAGGCCCGGTCTCACAGAGCAATGCTGTCAAACATGCGCTTGGCTTCAGCGACAGGGATGAAATAGTCGGCTTTCTCTATGCCGGTACCCCGACTTTTACAGACAGACCCGTTCCTGAACATGATCAAGGCGTGTATGTTGAACACTGGCAGGTATAGCTCCTGATCAGTAGTAATCTCCGCACCCGATTTGCGCCTATCGGCTGTATTGGGTAGGCTAATTGATGAATTCATTATCAGGAATCATATGAAAATCGGGATACTCTCGAGAAACAGAAACCTCTACTCCACCAAAAGACTCAAGGAAGAGGCCATTGAACGAGGCCATGAAGTACGCATTATCGATGTACTGAAATGCTTCATGAACATCACGGCAAATGACCCATCCGTTTTCTACCAGCGGTCGGCCAGGGAAGTGGAAGAACTGCATTTTGATGCGGTTATTCCACGCATCGGGGCATCAGTAACAACCTATGGTTGTGCAGTACTGAGACAATTTGAAGTTCAACATACCTATTCAATCAATGAATCAATTGCCATTACACGTTCTCGTGACAAGTTGCGGGCACATCAGCTTCTTGCACGCAAAGGCATTGGTCAGCCTGTTACAAGTTATGCGCATTCGGTAAATGCAACCAATCAATTGATAGAGACGGTTGGTGGTGCCCCCCTTATCCTCAAGCTGACAGCCAGCACACATGGAAATGGCGTATTGCTTGCTGAAACAAAGAAGGCAGCTGAAGCGCTGATCAATGCATTCAGGGGTATAGGTTCCGATTTCCTGGTGCAGGAATTCATCAAGGAGGCCGGAGGCTCGGACATTCGCTGTTTTGTTGTCGGAGGCAAGGTAATTGCTGCCATGCAAAGAACAGCAGCCAAAGGGGAATACCGCTCCAACCTGCATCGAGGTGGCCAGGCCCAGGTAATAAAACTGACTCCCGAAGAGCGCAGGCTGGCTGTCAAGGCTGCTACTGTTATGGGACTGGATCTTGCGGGCGTTGATATCCTGCGCTCCTCACACGGCCCTCTGGTGATAGAAGTCAATTCTTCTCCCGGTCTGGAAGGCATTGAAACTGCCACAGGCATCAATGTAGCCAGAACCATTATCCAGTATATCGAGAAGGATTCTTTGCAGGGTCCGAATCTGCTCAAGGGCAAAGGCTAGCAGCTAATCCGGGAATCAGGGGAGTGCGTCTCTGAAAAAGCTAACGTTGGGTGCATTGGAATATCTTGTACTGCCTGAACTGGGCATCAGCAGAATTCTTGCACGCATAGATACAGGGGCTGCAACTTCTGCACTGCATGTTGAGGATCTTGAGGAATTCAAGGTCAACAATAGGAACTGGGTAAGATTTGTCCTGCGCCCTGACATTCACAACACCCGGCACAAAATACTGATCACTGCCCGCGTCAAGGGCAAGAAAAAAGTCAAGAATACTGCCGCCATCACTGAACACCGGATAGTCATTGAAACAATCGCGGAACTTGGCAAGCATGAATGGAAAATCAAACTCACACTCACTGATCGTTCGGGTATGAACTGTCCCATGCTGTTGGGCAGAGAAGCAATGGTTGGCAGAATCATTGTAGATCCCGAACATGAATTCCTCCATGGTGGAGCCTGAAGCCGTGCTGCCCGTTTTTCCAAACGCCTCCCTTTCTGTCAGAAATACAATTTCATGAACCAGAACTCCTTGAACCCGACAGACGATGCCTGGCTGGAAATCGGCAATGAGCGCATCGGGCGTGGCAGTCGCAAGAAACTGGAATTGTTTGTTGCCAGACTTTTTGATTTCACCGATATGGTTATACCCGTGGAAGTTGTGCGTGGGCGCAAACCCGGACCAACCCTTTTTGTTTCCGCTGCCATCCACGGCGATGAAATAAACGGTGTCGAAATCATAAAAAGGCTGCTTGGCAGGTCAGGGCTCGGCTCCATTCACGGCACATTAATAGCAGTACCGGTGGTCAACGTATTCGGCTTCAACACCAATTCACGCTACCTGCCAGACCGCAGGGATCTCAATCGCTGTTTCCCCGGGAACAATCTTGGTTCCCTGGCATCGGTAATGGCCAGTCTCTTCATGAATGAAGTCGTCTCCAAATGTACGCATGGTATCGACTTGCATACCGGCGCTATCCACAGGACCAATCTGCCCCAGATCAGGGCTGATCTGGATGACAGCAACACGCGGATACTGGCCGAGGCATTCGGGGTGCCTGTCATTATCAATTCATCTACAAGGGACGGTTCATTAAGGGAGGCTGCAGCTAATCTTGGTATCCAGATGCTGTTGTACGAAGGTGGTGAGGCACTGCGCTATGATGAAAAGGCTATCCAGTGCGGACTGCATGGCATCCTGTCTGTGATGCGTACCATCGGGATGTTGCCGGGCTTGAAGAGCCGCAGGCACAAAATCGGCGAACATGTATTCATGGCCAACAAGAGTACCTGGGTAAGGGCACCAATCAGCGGTTCACTGAGCACCAAAATCAAGCCAGGCAGCAGGGTAAAAGAAGGCGAGGTGCTGGGGGTACTGTCAGATCCCTTCGGCGAAGGCCGGGTTGAAGTCAAAGCGAGCAAGACCGGGATTGTTATCGGCATGACCATGATCCCTCTTGTGAGTCATGGTGACGGCCTGTTTCATATAGCCCTTTTCGATAATTCCCATGAAGTTGAACAACGGATTGAGGAGTTTGATACTGAGTCGCACAGGTTTACGAAGTAGGGTTTGAGTCCATCCCTCGTTGACCTCCAATAAAAAACCCGGCAGATGCCGGGTTTTATATTTGGCGGTGAGGGAGGGATTCGAACCCTCGATACGTTGCCGTATACACACTTTCCAGGCGTGCTCCTTCAGCCGCTCGGACACCTCACCTTGTTCTTTTTCAATTCTTGATTTTACTATACAGTAGTCGGGATTATGCTCACCAGCTACGCTGCCACTCGCCTCGAACCGATACATTGCCGTATACACACTTTCCAGTGTGTGCTTGCATGCCCTTGGGTACTCCTTCAACCGCTCGGACACGATGCTCACCAGCTTCGCTGGATCGCATGGGTCGCTTGCGGTGCTCCTCGCCTTGCGAGTCGCATCGCGTCGCACCAGATGCATTACCTGTTCAACATATAGCTGGGCAGAAAGGCGCGCACTTTATAGCAAGCGTCCCTCAAACTCAAGAAAAAACGGGTCTTGGTCCTGTTCAAGTTCATGATTTATCAGGATATTGATCATGGCTCTGCCTGAAAATTAAACCGGAATTCATAATTCAATTTTCAGCTTCCACAAAATCCAGCGACAGTGAATTGACACAATGCCGCACGTTTTTAGGCGTCAGGTATTCACCCTGGAACACATGCCCCAGATGGGCATCACAATTGGCACATAATATTTCTGTCCGTCTGCCATCAGCATCCATCTCCCGCTTTACAGCATCGGGCAGTTCATCATCAAAACTTGGCCACCCGCAATGGGACGGGAATTTGTGTTCAGAGCGGTAGAGCGGCGTGCAGCACCGTTTGCAGATATAGTAGCCAGAGGCAAAATGGTCATTGTATTTTCCCGTGAATGGCCTTTCAGTGCCTTTGTGTACAATGACGTATTCCTCGTCAGGGGTCAGCTGTTTGTAACTGTTGCTCATGATCTGTCTCGGTGGTTTCTGCCGTACCAGCGAAAATGCTAACACAGCATTCCCGGATTAGGGCTATTGGGAGGTTTGCATCATGAGTGAAAAATCAGAACTGGCAATTTTTGCAGGAGGCTGCTTCTGGGGCATGGAAGATTTGTTCCGTGCATTACCTGGCGTGCTGGATACCGAAGTGGGCTACACAGGTGGCAGTACAGAAAATCCGGTGTACAAAACTGTCAAGAACGGCAATACGGGCCATGCAGAAGCCCTGCAGATTATCTACGATCCGGATCTGATCACTTACAGGCATCTGCTGCGGGAGTTTTTCCGTATACATGATCCGACCACAGTCGACAGACAGGGCAATGATCGCGGTTCCCAGTACCGTTCAGCCATTTTCTACATGGATGAGAATCAGGAGTATGCTGCCCGCAAAGCCATCGCTGATGCTGAAGCATCGGGACTTTGGCCAGGTCCGATTGTGACGCAGGTTGAACCTGCTGGCACTTTCTGGCCCGCCGAACCTGAACATCAGGACTATCTGCAGCAATATCCCATGGGCTATACCTGCCACTTTCCCAGGCCGGACTGGATACTGCCGGATTAGGATGCACTGATGAATGCCCCTTTGCTTGATCTGAGTTACACCCGACTTCCGCAAAACCTCTACTCGGCAGTCTACCCACAGCAGGTAACCAACCCGAAACGACTACTGCTGAACCGGCAACTGGCCGGGCTGCTGGGCATGGATCATACCTGGCTTGAATCCGAAGCGGCATTGCAGCTGTTTTGCGGTCAAACCGGGGATGACAGGCCTGCAATCGCAATGGCTTATTCGGGGCACCAATTCGGACATTTGTCACCTCTGCTGGGAGATGGTCGTGCAGCACTGGTTGGTGAAATTGTCAGCCCCTCTGGTGTCAGGTATGACCTGCACCTGAAAGGCAGTGGACCAACACCCTATTCAAGGCGAGGCGACGGGCTTTCCACCTTGCGCGCTGCGCTAAAGGAATATGTGTTTTCTGAATCATTTGCTGCATTGGGCATACCCTGCAGTCGCTCCCTTGCGGTAGTTACGACCGGTATGCAGGTCATGCGCGAGCAGGCTCATCCTGGCGCAATCCTCACCCGGGCAGCACGCTGTCATGTACGTGTTGGGACCTTCCAGTTTGCTGCCCTGCAACAGGATACCGGAATGCTCAGATCGCTGGCCGATTTTGTCATTCACCGCGAATTTCCTGAACTCGATGATGACGGGGAGGCTCCTTACCTGCGTCTATTTGAAAAGATTGTTGAACGTCAGGCAGTGCTCGTTGCTACCTGGATGGCATCAGGGTTCATCCATGGTGTCATGAATACCGATAATATGGCTCTATCCGGTGAAACGATCGATTTCGGTCCCTGTGCCTTCATGGATTATTTCAATCCTGGCCGGGTTTTCAGTTCCATAGATGAATATGGCCGTTATGCCTGGAACAGGCAGGCAGATATTGCCGTGTGGAACCTGAGTCGACTCGCTGAAGCCATGCTGCCACTGTTGGCTGCAGATACAAAAACGGCTGTAGCCATGGCTGAAAAGGCTCTGGAAAAATTCCCTGACCTGTTCAATGCGAAATTCAACAAACTTCTTGCAGAGAAACTGGGTCTTGTGAATCCGGACAGGGGGCTGTTGAAATCACTGCTGGCTGTCCTTGCACAAACCAGTGTGGATTACACACTCTTTTTTCGAAGACTTGCACAAGTGGCTGAAGGTGAGAATCAGGATGTAGTACTTACCCTGTCTGAGGAGAAAGAGCCGCTTGTACGGTGGCTGAACGAATGGGAGCAGGCTTTGCCCCGGCACACAGACAGGCAGCAATTGGCCGAGCAGATGAACAGGGTCAATCCCCTGTATATTCCACGCATCTGGCTGCTGGAGCAGGCATTGTCGGCTGCAAACAATGGCAACATGCAACCCTTTGAAACCATGCTCAGGGCAGTGCAGAATCCATTTTTCGAAGCAGATGAATTCAAAGGGCTGGGGCAGCCACCCTCGCGTGGCCAGTCAACCCTTGCAACATTTTGTGAAACATGAAATGCAGGGGATACAGTGAATTACCAGAAAGGCATCATTGGCGCAATTCCAGACCAGGCAAGACACCTTTTCCATGATCTCAAACCGGGGGGCAATCCGGGTCCTGCACTGCAAAAGCTTGCTCGATTTGCAGCTGGTAATGGCATGGTATGCGGTCTGGGATATTCATTGCTTCAACTTTCTGGTGTCCACCTGTAAAAGATGACTGTTGGTGATCTGAGTGTCTGAAAGTTCATGAGCATAGAAATATCTGCATTGACTACAGAGAACTATCCGGGTTTTGCCGCGCATATCCGACGCCATTGCAGGGAATCAGGCAAGGATGGCTATTACTTCATGCCCTTCATCCCTGATGATCCTGACCAGCCCAAAGGTGTAGAGATTGAAAAGCTCTCTCTTCCCTTGAACAATCCTCACTGGCAAAGAGGCTTTGTAGCCATCGACATGAGTAGCGGCAGAACCATTGGGCATGTCGATCTGAAGGGAGAACGTCTCAAAACCATGCTGCACAGATGCGAACTGGGGCTTGGCATTGAGGAAGCATGGAGAGGGCAGGGGCTCGGCAAAAAACTCTTACAGACTGCCATAGAATATGCGCGCAGCATTCAGCAACTCGAATGGATGGATCTCTCCACCTTTGCCAGCAATACCAAAGCACAGGCGCTATACAGGAGCATGGGCTTTGAACAAACCTGTGTCATCAGGGAAAAGTTTCGTATCAATGATGTGCTTATAGACGATATCGGCATGACCTTGAGATTGAAATAGTGCCCGGATATGTCTGATCCACAATCGAATTGCGGCCGGAAAATTCTGCTCTGAATGGCAGTAGAAAAAAAAGAATTCATGGGAGACCCTGACACATATTTTTGAATACGAGTACCACGGTGTGCCAGTTCGCTCGCTCCCGCTCCTCACTCGGCACACCCTGTCACTCTGTGAATAGCAGTGGTCGGGGTGTCCCATAGTCGGGATTGCTTCTCGTCAAGCTGCGAAGAAGCAAAAAAAGGCCGGATTTGAAGTCCGGCCGAATCACCACGCTCAAGATTGCCTTGTCTTTTTCTAATTGCGGATCAGTGCAGATACGGAGCTTCCTTCCCACCCACCCGGCCCCGGATGAATCTAGCCTGTCATTGCAAAACGTACTTCGTCGAGTTCCTGTTGTGCATCGTCCAGCCACCAGATTACATGCGGATTATTCAGCAGTGTGTGCATGTATTCCCGTGATTTTTCTGTAAGTTCTGCACCATGGTTCTGCAGTGCAATCGCAAAGGGTGCCATGAAAGCATCGACGATCGAGAAATTGCCGAACAGCCAGTTGCCCCCATCACCATATTTGCGTTTGCAGCAGTACATGATGGCATCCAGCCGGGCAATTTCGCGTTCCAGTTGTTCATCCGGTTCTACATTTCTGGTCAGATGACAGGTCATCGGCCACTCAGTCCTGAAGTGCGCATAATCTCCATGAAGTTCAGCACATACTGATCGCGCAGTAGCCCTTTTTTTCAGGTGAGTTGGCCAGCCGCGGTTCTCCAGTAAGGTTTCCGATATGTATTCACAGACTGGCAATGCATCCCAGACCTTGATGTCTTCATGTATCAGAACCGGTACCTTCAGGTTTGGTGAATACAGTCCAAGCTTTTCCACTGCATCGCTGCGAAAAAGGTCTATGGCTATCTCATGAAACGGAATTTGCAGTTCCTTCATGAGTAGCCAGGGCACCAGTGAAGTAGAGGAAGTCGTACGGTTGCCGGTAATCAGATGCAGATCAGTCATGACAATTCTCCCGTAGTTGAGTGAATCAGGGTGTGGCCGTAGACAGCAGTTCAGTATTGGCGGAGTAGACCCGCAGACTTACCCGACGATCAAAGAAGTTGGTTTCGAAATTGTCTTCTTCACTGATGGGGTCCTGTTCGCCACTGGCGGTGATATTCCAGGCCACATTGCGTAGTCCCAGTGAGCGCAGTTGATCTTCAACAGCTTTGACCCGTTGACGGGATAGCGCCAGGTTTGCAGCACTGTCACCGCGACGATCGGCATGTCCCTGTATGTCTACTACTGCATCGGGGACCAGTGTTGCAGCCTTGACGAAGTCCTCAAGTGACTGAGTGTAATGGTTTTCCACTTCAACCGAGCCGGTCCGGAAATGCAGTACAAGCTCGCTGCCTGAAAATGCCATGCCATTGGGGCCGGCGCTGAAGGCACTGGAAAGTCCGGCCGGATACAGCGAAGTAGAGGCAATCTGGCGCAGGTTGCTGTCGGCTGCCTGTCGTGCTGCTGACAACTGCACCTGCAGTGTGTTGTTTCTGGATTGCAGTGCCAGCAGTTCCTGACGGGTCTGCTCAAGGTGGGTTTTGAGCAGTTTGTTCTGCTTGTGGGTGAGAATCTGCTCGCTGATCCAACCTCCGGCAATTGCTCCTGCAATCACACCCGGAGGCCCGCCAGCAATCGCTCCCGCAGCCATACCACCGAGTACACCCCGGGCTTCATAACGCTCACGTTCTGCAGGATCCAGATCCTGTGCCTGCAGGACAGAGGAGGCAGCCATAATTGTTACCAACGAACCAAGTACAAGGGTAAAGCGCATATCATTCTCCAATGGAAGTTTGTTTTTCGATGGGGTGCATTTTCAGCACAAACTGGAACACTACAGGGCCGCAAGAGGGGCTATGTGCTGACCAATTCTGGCAAGAAAATGGCAAAACGCCGGTTATGGCTGGTGTTTCTGACAGTTCCGGGTGTTTTGGGCTATATTCGTGGACCAAATACCTGCAAGAGAAAATACTGTCGTGTATCGGCACTGGAAAATATTCCCCGGAGCTGGACTGTAGTAGTTGCCTTGCGACACGCCGTGAACCCATCCATGGGGGCTCGACTGCGACATCCATGCCGCAGACGGTCGCTTCATCAACTACTACAGCCCAACTCCTGGCATCGTGGAAGCGTCCAGCATTGACAGAATCAAGATAATCTCCATAAACAAGATGAGATCCGCATGAGCCGCAGAATAGCTGTTGTTGAAGATGAAGCTGCCATTCGCGAAAACTACGCAGCAGCACTGCGCAAGCAGGGTTATGAAGTACAGACCTACCCGAACCGGGCCAAGGCCATGGCAGCATTTGAATTACGCCTGCCAGATCTCGCAATCATAGATATCGGGCTTGAAGACGAAATAGATGGAGGTTTTCTGCTATGTCAGTCGCTGCGCGCGCTTTCCATGACATTGCCCATCATCTTCCTCACAGCCCGGGACAATGACTTTGATACCGTAAGTGGCCTGCGCATGGGTGCTGACGACTATCTGACCAAGGACATCAGCTTGCCGCACCTCACTGCGAGGATAGCAGCACTGTTCCGGCGTCAGGATGCGATGGAACAGCCAGCTGCACCCGAAAACCAGATACAAAGGGGAAACCTGCAAATGGACCTGAGCCGTTTGCATGTTTCGTGGAAAGGTCTGCATGTTCTGCTCACCGTTACCGAATTCTGGATGCTGCATGCGCTTGTCAAATATCCCGGACATGTGAAAAACCGCGACCAGCTCATGCAGGAATCCAAAATCTATGTCGACAACAGCACGATCACTTCCCATGTAAAACGTATGCGCAAGAAATTCCTCGCCCTTGACGAATCCTTTGACTGCATCGACACCGTCTATGGCATGGGTTACCGCTGGAACAGTGCCAACGACAAATCATGAACAGACAATTCCGATACAGGCTTGGATTACGCAGCAGGGTACTGTTTATGTCGGCTGCACTGCTGGTCATTCCCTGGCTTGGATACCGCTACATACTCGAGATGGAAAGCTATCTCGGCAGAGGACAGCAACAGGTTGTGCTTGGTACAGCAAGAGCGCTGGCCACAGCCTTGAGCGAAAGACCCGAACTGTTCAACACAGGGGGATTCAGCAGGGCACGTCCTGATGGTGATCTGTATGTGTATCCGGTGTTCTACCCACTGGTCATAGATGATGACACACTGCTCGACTGGCGAGACTACCAGCAATATGAGCAGTATTACCGTGAAGGTAGTGATCTGCCCAACCCCCTGAACGTCAATACCAGTTTCCGTAACGGCAGCGAAGGCGACCCTCTGGGCTACCGGTTGATGCTGGGCGAATACAATCACATGCTATGGCTTTACCTGCGCGTGGAGGATCACTATCCGGTGCTGCGTAGCAGGGACAGTCTGCGACTGGACCGAAGTGATGCACTGCAGTTGTCCATGGTCAACCGGGACGGGATTTTCGAACGATATTTCATTTCACCCTACGGTAACGAATTTCTCTATCCCTATCACGTTGGCACCGACCTTGCCGATTTTGCCTCCTTTGCATATGAACCCCGCATCAGCGGACGTTTCAAGCTCACACCAGAAGGCTATGAATACGAACTGCGCATGCCACTGGAAATGCTCGGGGAAAAACTGGGCGTGGCCCTCTACGACATAGATGATCCTGAAGGAAGGTCTCTTGATGCCATTGTGTCCACATCGAGTGTGAACGGGCCGGAATTTCTCGGCAGTCTGCAGCGACCAACGCCTGAAATCGACCGTATTGTTGCAGGCATGGGTCATACCAGTTCAAGAGTGAGAGTGGTAGATCGCAGCCAGCGCATACTCTTGAGTACAGGGGATATCGAAACTGCCACAGGTTTGATGCTGGTTGATGATGAACCCGAGCGCAATCGCCCCTTGCAATGGGTAAAGACCAATCTTCTGGGCTGGATTTATGAAAGAGTACTGACCAGACCAACCGCCAATTTTGTTGATGAACTGTATGAAGAAGGCACGATGGAAGGCGAGCATGTTGTATCTGCACTTCTTGGCACACCACAGGCCGGATTCAGGACGCTGGATGATGGCGTAACACGCATTCTGGAGGCGGCATGGCCAATAGTCGTGAACAACCAAGTCCTTGGCGCTGTTGCCGTTGACCAGAACATGAACGGTATCAGGACTTTCAGGAACCAGGCTCTGGAAACCCTGTTCGACACGATGCTGGGCATACTGCTTTTGACTGCTACAGCGCTTTTCCTGTTTGCCACCTCACTTTCTACCCGTATCAGGACTCTTCGCAACCAGGCAGAACGCATCATTGATGAAAAGGGCAGGTTGACCAACACGATAGAGCCTTCACGCAGTGCGGATGAAATCGGGGATCTGTCGCGCAGTTTTTCAAATATTGTTGAACGCCTGAGCCAGTACACCCATTACCTCGAGAACATGTCTTCAAGGCTCTCCCATGAATTGCGTACCCCGGTGACAGTTGTAAGGTCTTCGCTCGAAAACCTGAGATTCATCAGGGAGGATGAAGAATCTGAAGTCTATATCCAACGTGCAGAAGAAGGCATAAGCCGACTCAATCTGATTCTGACAAACATGAGCGAAGCCGCTCGGCTGGAACAGATACTCCAGAATTCCGACAAGGAGGCAACTGAACTGAACAAAGTAATTGAGGCTTGTGTGGCGGAATATCGGCAGATATATCCGGGCACTCCCTTTGTTACTGACATCAGCAAAAGGGCAGTCATGATTACCGGTACTGCCGAATACATCGCACAGATGATGGACAAGGTGGTAGCCAATGCCGTTGAATTTTCCCTGCCCGGCAAGCCAATCAGAGTGACATGCAATGAAGATACGGGCGAGGCGGTGATTACTGTCAGCAATTGTGGTCCTTGTCTGGAACCACACATGAAGGACCGTATCTTCGACTCCATGGTTTCAATTCGTCCTGAAGGACGCAAAAAAGTCCCTCACCTTGGCATGGGGCTGCATATTGCACGCATGATCACGCAATATCATGATGGCTATATCTATGCCGATAATTTGTTGGAACAAGAAGGGGTTATCCTGGTTGTGCGTTTACCTTTGCGTAATGAAAAGGCTTTTATTCAGCCATGACCGCCCGCAATCTTTCCGGATCCCGCCACACCTGGCTGTGCAGGCGCCAGACAAACAGTGCAACTATGGCAAGTATCATCAGGACGAACGCCACCCAGGAAATCTTTGGTCCAAAACCGAACACCTTGATGATGAAATACTGGGCTACCAGCATGGCCCAGTGGAGGGAAACCGAGGTCACCATGATCCAGTGGGTATCTCCGGCTCCGCGCAGCACACCGGCTGCAACCTGAAGAATGCCTTCAAGCAGGACATAGCAGGACAATCCGATCATCATGAAATTGGTCAAGGTCCGAATAGCCTCCGCATCTTCTTCCTGGAAAATGAACATTTCAACGAGCGACTTCCTGAAGAGCAGAAACAGGGTAGCCAGCACCAGGGAATACCCGAGTCCCAACAAATATCCCGATGCTGTTACTTCATCTGTTTTCTGCATGTCACCTGCTCCAACTGCTCGTCCGATCAGACTCATCACTGCAATATTGAGTCCCATCAGGGGGACAAATGACAGAATGTCCCAGTTGAATGTAATCGTGGCAGAAGCAGCTTCCGCAATACCATAGGAATGGAACATGAGCAGGAAAAGGTTGAAGGCAGCTACGTTAAGGAACATTTCCAGACCGGAGGGAAATCCCAGCCGCAGGTAGCGCCGGGTTATACCCCTGTCGAATACCAGTGAGGTCCTGAGGTGAAAGCGAAGCCGGTTTTCACGCTGCAGGTAGTAAATGGCGAAAACCAGAACAGTAAACACTGAACTGATTACTGTACCCCAGGCTGCACCTTTTATCCCCATCGCCGGCAATCCATAGTAACCAAAAACCAGGGCGTAACTGAGCGGGATATTCACTACTATGCCAAGTACTTCACACACCATCACCACACGAGTCCTGCCGATACCCGAGAAAAAAGAGGCGAGACAGGTTTTGACCAGCAACATGAAACTGCTGATCATCAGGATGTCGTAATAATCTTTTTCCAGGATAACCTGCTGCGGTGTGTGATCCATTAATGCAAAAATATTGCGCATCAGCAGCATGACCAGCGCAAGTACCGGCAGGCACAACACAGAGAGAATGAGTCCCTGTACGACCACCTTGCCACATTTGCCCGTTTCGCCGGCACCAAGATACTGGGCCACCAGCGCATTGGCATAGGCAAGAATTCCGCTGAAAAGACAGAAACTGAAAAACCAGGCTACTCCGCCACCCATTGCTGCAGCCATGTGCGCCGGACTGACCTGGGCCAGGAAATAACGATCAGTGAATATCATCACTGCAAATGCACCCTGGGAGACGATCATCGGAATCGCCATTGCCAGCAGGGATTGCAATGCACGGAAATTGAAATGGGTAACTGCCATGATCATGATCAATTCTGCACAAATTCATGCCCGGATATTCACGGGTCATGAGGGGGCGCGTAGTGTAGGGAATGGCTACATGACATGCCAGTCCTCTGTGGTCCTGGCAAATATCAAGCCCTCAATGGCTCAACCTCGCCCGTGAGGGGCCATGAAATCCAGTACAGGACCTGCAGGAATGATGCCAGTGGGATTGATTGTGTCATGGCTGCCATAGTAATGAAGCTTGTTGTATTCCATATCCACGGTTTCTGCAAAGCCCGGCATCTGGTAGATATCACGCGTATACGCCCAAAGGTTAGGATAATCCACTATCCGGCGCAGCCCGCATTTGAAATGTCCTGCATAGACGGAATCGAAACGTACCAGCGTTGGAAATAACCTGAGGTCAGATTCAGTCAACTGTTCCCCACAGAGATAGCGTTGTCTCGCCAGTCTGTTTTCAAGTTCATCCAGTGCTTCGAACAAAGGATAAACCGCTTCTTCATATGCCTGTTGCGTGGTTGCAAAACCGGCGCGATAAACGCCATTGTTGATGCGTGGATAGATCCAGTCATTCAGCTCATCAATCATGCTTCTCAATGGCAATGGATAAAGGTCGGGAGTATCCGGCTCCAGAGTCCTGAATGCATTGTTGAACATGCGGACGATTTCTGCACTCTCATTGGACACGATGGTCTGCTGCTTCTTGTCCCACAGCACGGGAACAGTTGCCCGTGCGTCATATTCCGGATCGCACAATCGATACAGCTCATAAAGCCAATCCACATATTCGTCGTCATCTCCCTCATAGCGGAACAAACGCCCCTGCTGTGGATCAAACTGCCAGCTGTCAGGACCCATCCAGGGCCTGGTGACACTTACCGACACATGTTTCACCAGGTTCAAGAGGATACGGGAAAGCAGGGTACGATGAGCCCAGGGGCAGGCCAGTGAAACATAGAGATGATAGCGGCCGCTATCTGGTGTGAACCCTCCGCTGCCTGTAGGACCAGCAGAACCATCCGTTGTGATCCAGTTGCGGAATTTTGCCTCAGTGCGGACAAATCGTCCGCCTGTACTGTTGGTGTCATACCAGGCATTGGTCCAGGCCTGCTGTGATTGTGGTGTGATCTTTTTCATACAGCCCGGGCCTCTGCCTGTACCTGGAAATTTCAGGGGACGTAGGTATAGACTTTTTTGCCAGCCTCACCGTTATGTGTAAGCGTAAGCTTGTTCCCGTCGGTTGACCGGGATGTCCTGCCAATGATCTGTGCGGCTATGCCGAAACTTTCTGCAGCAGCAATTACAGTATCAGCATCTTCCGCCTTGCAGTAAACCTCCATGCGATGCCCCATGTTGAAGACCTTGTACATTTCTTTCCAGGCAGTACCTGAAGCTTCCTGTATAGCCCTGAAGACCGGTGGTGTGGGAAAAAGATTGTCCTTGATGAAATGCACATTGGTGCCGAACTTGAGACATTTGGTCTGTGCACCACCGGAACAATGAATCAGGGCGCGAATGACACCGGGATGATCTTCCAGCAGTTTATAGATAACAGGCGCATAGGTACGCGTAGGGCTCAGCAGCGCTTCCCCTACAGTCAGTGTTGAACCGGGCAGGGGATCTTCCAGATGATAGGGGCCGCAATAGCGTAGATCGGGTGCCACATTGGGGTCCCATGACTCCGGATACTTGTCTGCATAGTAGGGCGCAAGCATGTCGTGTCGTGCACTGGTGAGACCATTACTGCCAATGCCGCTGTTTTCCCTGTCTTCGTAGTTTGCCTGCCCGGTTGAGGAGAGCCCCACAATGGTGAGCCCGGGCTTGATGCCATCACCAGTCAGTACATCCTTTTTCTTCATGACGGCAACAGCACAACTGTCTACCACAAGTGTGCCGGTCAGATCGCCAACATCTGCAGTTTCGCCACCACCGCTGTAGATGTTGACACCATGACTGCGTAATTTTTCCAGAAAATTCTCACTGCCTTTGATCAAGTGACCAATGACTTCACCAGGGCAGTTCAGGGCATTACGGTTAACGGTATTGGACAGCAGGATGCGTCCGTTTACACCCACACAGAGCAGGTCATCAAGATTCATTACGATGGAATCCTGGGATATCCCTTCAAACACTTCAGGGTCACCACTTTCCTTGTATGCCAGGTAGGCCAGAATGGATTTTGTGCCACTGCCATCAGAGTGAATGATGTTGCAGTTATCCGGATTACCCGTCAGGAAGTCTTCCGTAATCTTGCAGAAGGCATGACGGAACAGGCCATGATCAAGTTTATCGACAACATTGTGCACTTCAGTTTTATCGGATGAAACGCCGCGTGCCTGATAACGCCCTATGCTTTCATCCTTGAGGACCACCACATAACCGCTGCGATTGTTGGACTTGACAAGCCCCCTGAACTCGAGTTGTCGCATGGCTTTGGCTACAGTATTCACTGCAAGCTCATGCTCATTGGCAATGCTGCGCAGTGAAGGCAGTTTTTCGCCGGGCTTGAGCTCACCAGCCGTAATCCTGAAATGGATCTGGTCTACCAATTGCTGGAAAACCGGCACAGTGCCTTGTAAATCAATATTGAGTTTCATGGAATTTCCGCCAGGTAAATCTGTATTACAACCATGATACAGATGAAGAGATAGAGGCTCAAGCCGGGGGATAACATTGGTGTAAAAATTTGTCTTGCAAGCCCCTCGACCCATTGTTGAAAACACTACCCGGGAACATAATCCGCCGCCCTCAACCACTTGTGAGATTCCGCTATATGGAAACCCTTTCCTGGACCAGTGAAATGCTGATATCCGGCATAATTCTCGCTGCCACATTCATCGGCATATTCACGGAGGGCATACATGGTTTCCATCGCGCCAAATTTGCGCTCGCAGGCGCAGGCGCCATGGTCCTTGCCGGCCAGTACTATGGTTACTACAGTCCGGAACTGGCCATTGAAGCCATAGACTGGAACGTGATCTTTCTGCTTGGATGCATGATGACCATTATTGCCATCATGATTCCTACCGGTGGCTTCCAGGCCATGGCCTTTGCAATTGCAGCCTACAGCAAGGGAAGACTGTATCTGTTATTGCTGATGATGGGCACACTGGTGACGGCACTCTCCCTGCTGCTCGACAACGTAACAACTGTAGTGATTTTCGGACCTCTGATCATCCTGATTGCCCAGGCACTCAAAGTAAGCCCGATTCCTTATCTGCTGGCTGCAGCCCTGTTGTCTGATACAGGTGGTGTGGCAACTCTGGTAGGAGATCCTCCGAACCTGATGATCGGTTCGGCTGCCGGCATTGATTTCAATACCTTCCTGATGCACATGGCAGGTATTGTTTTCATCGCCTGGGTAGGCACCTTGATCGCCCTGAAATTCCTTTTTCGCAAGGAACTGGCTGTTAAACCTGCTGTTGCTACCATGAATGATTCGGGTGGCATCAAGGACAAGAAGACCTGGTATGGCGCCCTGATAGTACTCGGACTCATGGTGATTGGATTCATCCTGCATGACAAACTGCACTGGGATGCCTGGGTAGTGTCTGCAATGGGACTTACCATGCTGGTTTTCATCGGCAAGGATCTCGACATGGATGAACATTTTGCCGATGTGGAACTGTCACTCCTCATATTCTTCATGGCGCTGTTCATCATTATCGGTGGTGTGGAACACAGTCATTTTCTGGAGTATATCGGTCAGTTCATCATCCCTTACGTGCAGGGAGACCTTTTGACTGCAACCCTGATGCTGATGTGGGCAGCCGCCATCCTGTCTGCGATGATCGACAACATTCCGTTCACTGCTGCCATGATTCCCATCATCCTCGGCATGGAACAGCAGGGAGTGAATGTAACCCCACTGTGGTGGGCTCTTTCTGCCGGAGTAGGCATGGGCGGTAACGGTACCCATCTGGGTTCCACCGCCAATGTCTTCATAGTTACCATCTCGGAAAAGCTGGCCAGGGATACCGGCAACCATGAATATGCCATAACCCCCGGTTTGTGGTTCCGCAAGGGCACGCCGGTCATGATTCTGACCCTTATCATTTGCTCAATCGTGATGACCCTCTTCTTTGATTTTTTCAGTGCCCCCTTGTGATGTCTTGTTGCCATGGATGATCAGTATCTCATCCATGGCATTTCCTGCATGCAACAAGGAAACTGCAATAACCATCGTTCAATTTGATGCCAGTCAAATGACAAGGTCAGGCAAGACGTTAGCCTGAACAGGATGTGCAGTGGATTATCAACAGGAGACAGGGCATGCAAGCTTTCAAACGGATACTTTTTGTTGCTGATCGCAGCAAGGGCAGCGCAGCAGCCCTACGCAAGGTTCGCGAGCTGGCGGAACATTATGGAGCCACTCTGACCCTGATAGATGTCATTCCAGACTACGCAGGACATTATGTCTATCCGGAAACCGGGGAAGGGCTCACAGCCTTGAGGGAAGCACTCCGCGAGGACAGTAAAAAGGAACTGTCAAAATTGCAGCAAAAGTCGCTGCCAAAAACCGCCAGAAACAACAGGAAGCAGCAATTGCCAGTTGTAATCCGGGAAGGCACTGATTATGTGGAAATTATCAAACAGGTCAGTGACGGCCAATTCGATCTGGTTGCCAAGGCAGCCAACAACAATACCGGTCTGGGTGCGCGACTGTTTGGCACCCTGGATCTGCAGCTAATCCGTAAATGTCCATGCCCTGTGCTGGTGCTCAAGCCTCGCAAGAAAATTGATCATTCACGCATACTTGCTGCTGTTGATTTGCGGCGACTCCCCGGCAAAGCCAGAAACCTTGACGAAAAAGTCATGCAGTTTGCAAGTTCACTGGCTGGCATGGAAGAAGGGCAGCTCGACATGATCCATGCCTGGGATCTGCCTTATGAAAAGAAACTGCTCAACGAAGAAAGGGTTGGCCTGTACAAGAGTGTCCGCAAGATGAGCAGGGAGCTGAAGCAAACCGAACAGGCTCACCTCAAGGCACTGGCCGATGAATATGCCTTGCTCAATCCTGTGACTCACATGATCAAGGGCAAACCCGAAGTCGTCATCCCGCGATTTGCCAAACGGCATGCTATCGATCTGGTGATCATGGGTTCTGTTGGCAGGGGAGGCGTCGCCGGATTTTTCATAGGCAACACTGCCGAACGTCTCCTGCACGAACTCAACTGTTCAGTACTTACCATCAAACCTGCCGGTTTCAGGACGCCAGTCAGATAGCTCTCATGCGAGTGCCTGCAGCACTCTGGCAGGTGTGAACGGATACATGGTCATGCGTTTGCCGGTAGCATCAAAAAAGGCATTGGCGATGGCTGCTGCTGCTGCAGCCATGACTTCCTCGCCAGCCCCCATGGGTGGTTCGTTTTTCCGTTGCACGATAACCGGCGTTATTTGTGGACAGTCCATGATCCTGAGTATCGGATAGCTGTTCCAGTCGGTGCTGGTTACACTGTACTGGTCAAACAGCACTTCCTCAAGCAGCATACGACTGGCAGTTTGCACGAGTTGTCCTGTGATCTGGTTTTCAACGTTCGAAGGATTGACCGTCAAGCCTGCATCAATGGCGCCGTACAAGTGCAGAATCCGGACCTGGCCAGTGCGCTTGTTCACTTCTATATCAGCCACTGCGCCTCCCCATGAAGCGAGATGGGTGCCAAGACCGATACCACGTCCTCTGACAATGTCATCATTATTCAGGTTTGCAGCTGCAGGGCCGCTTTGCCAACCGGCAGCCTGTGCTGCAGCATCGAGCACCCCCAGCCATCTGTCATCCCTGATGTTCCTCCGCCTGAATTCACAAGGGTCCTGTCCAAGCTGCCAGGCCAGATCATCAATGCACTGCTCGGACACAAAGGTAAAAGAAAGGTCGAGCGGGGAACGCAACCAGGCGCCCTTGAGGTAGTCCAGACCATCAACATGATGATTGAGCAGTTTGATATTCGGAATGTTGTACATACCGCCCAGTACCAGCGGATTGATCTGCTGGGCAGCCATGGCGGGCCATTCCGAAGCTGCCACGCCATTGGCGGTTTGCAGTGTGGTATCCACCAGCGACCAGTGATGCTGCCAGCCTTCATACTCATAAGTGAGCAGCTTGCCCTGTGCATCTGCAGATGCCTGCATCCTGCCTATATGCGCTGGTCCGTAGGTGTCCCAGCCATGTTCGTCTGCACGCATGAACTGTACCCTCACCGGAGCACCGACATGCTGTGACATGACAGCAGCTGCCTGCGCTACATCATCCCAGCAGGAATGCCCGAAAGTTCCGGCTCCTTCATGGTACTGCACTCGTACCTGTGCCGGTTCAAGACCAAGCAAACCGGCAATATTGTTGCGTGTGCCGTAAACATCCTGGGTTGAACAGAGAACGAGCGCACTGTTTTCCGTGACATCTGCCAGCGCACAATTGGGCGCAAAAGGAACATGGGCCTGATATGGTCCTGTTGCAGAGAATACTGATTTGACTGCAGCAGTATCGAACAGGGAAACATCGCCTTCATCACGGGCAATACGATCATTGGTGGGCGCAGCCTGCATCCGGGAGAAAAGATTGTCATTGCCGGGGAGGGTGGCAGGCAGGTCCCACTCCACTTGTAGTACTGCAGCGGCTCGTACGGCATCCCATTCACGCTGTGCCACCACGCCAACAAAGTTTCCTTTTACAACTGCCCTGGCATCGATTCCGTCTATGGACGATTCATCCAGAGAAACAAGTTGTATCCCGTGCCTGTACGCAGACTGTCCGGGTGGCCTGACTATCCGTCCATGCAGCATGCCGGGCAGGCGCTGGTGCTGCATGTAAGGGTAGGTGCCTTTGGCTTTGAGCGGAATGTCATGACGGGGGAGCGGGCTGGCCACTACCCTGTAGCTTGCAGGATCCTTCAGAGGGGCGGAGCCTGTGAAGGTTATGTTGAATTGCCTGTCGCCGACCAGATCACCATATCGCAATGCGGGGTTGTTACTGCCACGAATGAATACGACACCCTTGTCGACTGACAGATTTTCAACAGGTTCTGCCAGTTGCTCAGCTGCCATTGAGAGCAAAGCCTGACGTGCTTCGGCTGCAGCCCTTTGCACCTGAGGCCCACCACGACGCATGGCAGAACTGGAGTAGGTTCCACCCTGATTGGGCGTGACATGCGTATCCAGTCCAACCGTTCTGAGCTGTTGCATGTCCATGTCGAGTTCTTCGGCTGCAAACTGCAGCAAGGCAGTAGAACAACCCTGACCCAGTTCAGCAAAACCTATGTAGATTGTTGCAGTATTGTCACTGTGAATGGCAATCCAGCTGTCTATGCTGTTGGCATCCGGCGGACCGGGTTGAGCTTGGCGGGATTGTGCGAACAGCATTGGTGCAAAAGGGAAAGTAACTACAAGCGCACCACCTGCCTTGAGCAGATCACGTCTGCTGAGAGAAACAACAGCTCTTGTTTTCATGCCAGTTCTCCACCGGACCCTGCAGCCTTGAGTACTGCCCTGATCAGGCCGGGGTAGGTACCACAGCGACACAGATGACCATTGAGAGCGGCCCTTACCTCTGCTTCTGTTGGTGAAGGATTGTTGTTGAGCAGTTCAGTCGCCTTGATGATCATGCCGTTGTAACAGTAACCGCACTGTATGGCCTGCTCCTCGATTATGGCTGTCTGCAGCGGTGTGTATTCGGGAACCTCATCCAGTCCTGCAGTTTCGGCATACAGCGAAGGCAATCCTTCCAGGGTACGCACATCCCGACCGAGCACTGCAGACAGTGGTGTAACGCAGGCGCGTACTTCAACACCATCGAGCAGCACCGAACAGGAGCCGCATTGGGCCAATCCGCAACCGAAACGCGGGCCTTGCAATGCAAGCTCATCGCTCAGGACATAGAGCAAGGGGGTATCTGCTTCAGACGCGACTGCAGTCTCAACCCCGTTCAGTATGAATGCTTGCTGCTGAGCCATCTTTTTTTCCTCTGGTGAGGTCCACTACCGGTAATGATGAACTTGAAGGCCCGGGCGGGGTCAAATTCCAGATCGAGACCTCTTTATTTTCAGATATGTCCGATCCTGAAGCCATATTGACCGCTGATATACCCGACGCCGTTGCGGTAGAGCGGACACCTGTGCTGGCGATAATAGCCAGTCTGTTCCTGCATGTCTTGCTGGGTCTGGTGTTTTTACAGCTCTCCCCAGGTAATCAGATGCAACCCGAAGCTCCCCAAACAGGATTTCGAGTTATACAATTTCAGGGGGCCTGGAACCTCGGCACCTTAATCAGAAGATCAGGGCAGTGCCGTCAATTTTTCCTTCTGCACGTCAGTAAACAATCGATGAAACAGTGCAACCCAGAAAGAATCACTGAACGTGACAGCAACTTGCCGTAGTTGGATCTGAGAGCTTTGAATACTAAAATTTGGCAATCTGCATATGTCCAGGTGATTTTAATCCGCAAAGGGTTATTGCAACTTACCGTAGTTGTTTCTTCGACACGCCGTAAACCCGTCCCTGGGGGCTCGACTGCTGCATCCCTGCCGCAGACGGTCTCAGATCCAACTACGGCAAGTTGCTGTCATGTTCAGTGATCTTTTCCGGTCGTACTAGATGACTATTCAATAAACCCGGATACTCCCTGCAAAGTTCAGAAGTGGAATAATTCTTGCTGCATTCGGCAGTTACCGCACATTCAAAGGTGAAACATGAACAAGCCAATCCTGCTCTCGGCTGTTGCCACGTTACTGTTATCCCTCTCAACAGCACTCCACGCCCAGCTGGATACCACTGAACAGCAGATGGTGGCCCATATTGATGCTACCAATGAGGACGCACTACAGCTGATGATCCGTACCATCAACATCAACAGCGGCACCATGAATTTTGATGGCGTGCGCGAAGTCGGTGCAGTACTGCGTCAGGAATTTGATGCGCTGGGCTTTGAAACCAGCTGGGTGGATGGAGCTCCCTTCAACCGGGCAGGGCATCTTGTTGCAGAACTGCACAATGAAACCGAAGGACCCAAACTGCTGTTGATCGGCCATCTGGATACTGTATTCGAGCCCGACAGCCCCTTCCAGACATTCGCACTGCTTGATGACAATACCGCCACCGGACCAGGCATAGCCGACATGAAAGGAGGCAATGTCATTATTCTGCAAGCCCTCTCTGCGCTGAAAGCAGTCGGCATGCTCGAGCACATGGACATTACGGTAGTGTTGACCGGCGACGAAGAGCTCAGCGGCAGCCCTCGCGAGCTGGGCAAGAAAGCCCTGATCGATGCCGCAATGTATGCCGATATTGCAATCGGTTTCGAAAACGGTGATGGCGATCCGCGCACAGCCAACATCTCCCGCCGCGGATCATCAGGTTGGACCCTGAATGTCACCGGCAAACCCTCACATTCTTCCCAGATATTCAGGGAAGACATCGGGCCAGGCGCCATTTTCGAGACAGCCCGTATCCTGATGTTCTTCTACCAGGACCTGCAGCAGGAAGAAAACCTGACCTTCAACCCGGGTCGCATCATTGGCGGCACCACTGTCAGCATGGATGGCGAGGAAAGTGCAGGTACGGCTTTCGGCAAGAACAATGTTGTTGCAGAAAGCGCAATGGTAACGGGTGATATGCGGGCTGTGTCACTGGAGCAACTCGAACGTGCCCGTGCGCGTATGCGCGAAATCGTGGCAGACAATTTTACGCATACCAGCGCCACCATCACCTTTTCAGATGGCTATCCGCCGCTGGCATCCACACCCGGCAATGCCCGACTGCTGGACATCTACAGCGAGGCAAGTCAGGACCTAGGGCTGGGTGTGGTGACTGCTGTCAATCCAAGACTGGCAGGCGCAGCCGATATATCCTTTACGGCAGGTCATGTGGATATGGCCATAGATGGTCTCGGTATGAGTGGCACTGCAGGACATACCGTGGATGAAACCGGATTCCTTGATGCATTGCCGAAGCAATCCAAACGCGCTGCACTTTTGATGTACCGACTGTACAGCGATATCCATTGATACGGGCTGACTTCCCGTGTCGACACAAACTGCATCATTGAGAATCACAACATCCTGCGAAGGTGACAGCAAAGGCGCGTTCTGGGCACAGGTCACCAACATCAACAGCATTGGTAACAGAATAAATATCCTGTTTTTCATGATATTGGAGATGAAAGTTAAATGCTTTCACTAACAGCCTTTGTGACCTATAGCCAAATGGCAGCAAAATGCACGCTACTATTACTCATAATGGAGCAACAATGGGCAGAATTCTGCTGGCAGCCGCGCTGTCATTCATCACTTTGACAGCCTTCGGGCAAATCGACGAAGACAAAACCGGCGCCTGGTACATGCTCATGTGGACAAAGAATCCTGCTGCAGGATCCACAATCGGATTGCAGGGAGACATCCAGCATCGTAACTGGGACCTTGGCGGCGATCTCGAACAGCTGCTGATTCGTGGTGGTGTTACCTGGACACCTCACGGAAGCAGTACCAAATACACTTTGGGTTACGCACACATTACTTCAGGTGCCTATGGTCCCAGTGATGCAAGAAGCCGTGAACACCGTATTTATCAGGAAGCCCTCGTGCCCCAGAAGTTGGGGGAAAAAACCTTTCTGACTCACCGCTTCCGACTGGAACAACGTGATGTCGATGGCCAGGATACACGCAACCGTTTTCGCTATTTCATTGCAATGAACTATCCATTCAATCAGGCCACATTGGGCAAGGGCGCTGTGTATCTGTCACTGTACAACGAACTGTTCATCAATCTTGAGCAGGATATCGGTGGTGGCAGGAAAGTGGATTATTTTGACCGGAATCGCGCCTATGCCGCACTGGGTTACAGCCTGAGTGACACATCCCGTCTGCAATTCGGCTACATGCACCAGGCACTGGACAATTTCGGCAAGGGCCAGCTGCAGTTCAACTGGATCCAGAGTTTCTGATCAGAGTCCGGCCAAGGCAAACAATACAAGGGAAATGCCGCCGGCTGTTAGGGAGTAGGGCAGTTGCGTCTTTACATGCAACAGGTGGTCACAGCCACTGGCCAGGGAAGACAACACTGTGGAATCCGAGATGGGTGAACAGTGATCGCCGAAAACGCCACCCCCGAGCACTGCAGCCAGCAGCAGGGCAGGTGAAATCCCGGTAGCCAATGCAATCGGTATCGCAACAGGTACCAGAATACCGAATGTCCCCCAGGATGTGCCTGTTGTAAAGGAAATACAGCAGGCACACAGGAACACAACAGGGGCAATCAACCACAGGGGCAATGCTTCACTGATCATGCCCGCAACAAAGGCTCCGGTTTGCATCGCCTGCATGGAACCGCCCAATGCAAATGCCAGTAAAAGTATGCTGACAACCGGGAGCAGTTCTCCCATCCCCCTGAGACTGATTTCCACCAGTTCCCGGTGTCTGAACATCCCGTTAAAGCTCAAGAGAATGCAGGCAACAAGTGTGGCCAGGCAGGTTGCATAGAGTACAGATGCAGAACCCGAGCCTGCAATCAGGCTGCCATTCCCGGTATAGAACATGAAACCGATAATGCCACCGACAAGGATTATCAAGGGCAGTAGAAAATAAACAACTTTGCCATTTGCATTTTCTGCCTGTGCCTGTGGTTCTGAAGAGAGTGCATTTTCATGCATGGCCAATATGCCATGGATTCTGCCACTCCAGGCCGTATAGAAGGCCAGAATCAGGATGGTGATCGCGTAAAAGTTCAAGGAAATCGAAGCAATAAGTATAGACACAGGGTTCTCAAGCCCGTATCCCTGCAGCAACCCAAGCACAAAGGCTCCCCAGCCGTTGAGAAGAATCAGAACAGAAACCGGAGCACAGGTTGAATCAATCAGAAAGGCAAGCCTTGCGCGGCTCATCCTGAAACGGTCGAACAGACTCTGGGCAAAAGTGCCACAGGCCAGTACGCTGAGATTACTCTCGATGAAAATGCACACACCCAGTATGCAGGTAAGCAGGCTGACCGATCGTGGACCTCGTGCCAAACCCGTATCAAGTAACCATCTGACAAAGGCGGACACTCCGCCCGACTGGCGAATCAGGGCCAGAAAGGCGCCGATGAGCAGGCTGAAAAGCAGAATCCGGGCATTGCCTGCATCGGAAAATACATAACTGATCCTGTCTATGGCAGCAAGAAAACCGATGAAGGGATTGAAGTTGTTGAGCAGCGTTTCGGCCGCAAGTATCGCAACGAGCAGGGCGAGAATGACTTCCCGTTTCCAGACTGCGATCAGTATGGCCAGAACAGGAGGGAGAAGACTGAGCCAACCCATGGTCTGAATGATTCCTGGAACGAGATACCAGGGGAGTCTGTACGTCCGGGCCTGTGAGATCAAGTATTCTGGCCACCCTGAACCGAACTTCTGAATATTTATAATTTATTCATGCAGTTATGAAATTTTATTAATGTATCTTATTATTGAGAAATGATCATACCTGATACAGACAATCCGCCTTTACAGCTGGATTTCACAGATCCCGCTCTGCTTTACAGATTGCGAACCTCGGGCAAGCGGCAGGGCATAGGCAAGGCCGTTGGACTCGACAAGGCACGGTTTTCTTTGCAAGTACTTGATTGCACTGCGGGCCTGGGCCGGGACGCGCTGGTGCTTGCTCATCTGGGCTGCGAAGTCACCATGCTGGAAAGATCGCAGCCAGTGCACGATATGCTCGCCGCTGCAATGGAGCGTGCAGCTGTCCATCCTGAACTGCAACAAACCCTGAAGCGCATGACGCTTTTCAGATGCTCTGCACAGGACTGGTTTGCATCCATGGGGCAGGACTCACGTCGACAACCTGATGTGATATATCTTGATCCGATGTTTCCAGCCAGGCAGAAGTCAGCAAAGGTGAAAAAGGACATGGCCATGTTGCAAAAACTGCTTGGGCCGGATGAGGATATATCCGAGGTCCTTGAGATGGCTCTGCTACATGCAAAGTACCGGGTGGTGGTCAAACGTCCACCCGGCAAGTGGGCACTGCCAGGACCCGAGCCTGCCTTTACCGTCAGTGGCAAGGCTTCTCATTTCAGTGTCTATACCAACAAAAGCCTTTCCAGCATGCCCTTGTAGATGGCACCAAGATTGTCCAGCTCGCTCAGGTCTATATTTTCATTGACCTTGTGAATGGTTGCATTGACAGGTCCGAGCTCAACCACTTCAGCACCGGTTGGGGCAATGAAACGGCCATCACTGGTACCACCACCTGTAGATAGTGTCGTTTCCAGCTCCATGACCTCACGAATGCTGTCACGCGCTGCCGCCACGAGTTTGCCTTCTGGCGTAAGAAATGGATTGCCCGACAACTGCCAATGCAGCTCATAGTCGGTGTAATACCGGTTGAATATGGCCTCAGTGGTTTCCTGCAATTGTTCTGCGGTTGTTTCGGTGCTGAACCTGAAATTGAACAGCACATCCATCTGTCCTGGTACTACATTGTTCGCACCACTGCCTGCATGGATGTTTGAAATCTGGAAACTGGTCGGTGGAAAATAATCGGTGCCACTGGCCCATTGTGTCCCTGCCAGGTCCGCCAACGGTGCCATAAAGGCATGTATGGGATTGCTTGCCAGATGCGGGTAGGCTACATGGCCAGCCTGTCCTCGCACCGTGAGAATGCCGTTCAGTGAACCGCGACGTCCATTGCGTATTACATCACCAGTGGTGCTTGTTGAAGACGGCTCGCCGACTATGCACCAGGTAATTTTTTCACCTCTTTCTTCCAGCACTTCAATAACACGTTTTGTGCCATCAATTGCAACACTTTCCTCGTCGCTGGTAACCAGAAAGGCAATTGATCCCTGATGATCCGGATGCTCACTGATGAAATGCCGGCATGCGGCAATCATGCAGGCCAGCGAACATTTCATGTCTGCAGAACCTCGACCGTAGAGTTTGCCATCACGGATTTCAGGATTGAATGGTGGAGACTGCCACAGGGAAAGATCACCGGCTGGAACCACATCGGTGTGACCGGCAAAACACAGCAAGGGACCACTGCTGCCACGTCGTGCCCAGAAGTTGTTGACCTTGCCGAAATCAAGCTGTTCGACGGAAAAACCGAGTGCTTCAAGCTCTGCACGCAACAGTGCCTGGCAGCCCATGTCATCCGGGCTGACAGAGGGAAGGGCCATCAGTGCCCGGGCAAGTTCCAGTGTGCGATTCATCCTGATATTTTCCGGTGCCCGTCAGTTATGGGCGTGCAATTCATTGTTGAGTTCAATTTCACTCTTGTTGGTCAGGCATTCAACCCGGCCTGATACCGAATTGCGGCGAAACAACATGTCGCTCTTGCCCTTGAGCGCGAGTGCCTTGCACACCTCAACCTCCTTGCCACTGTTGTCCAGCACCGTAACCTTGGTGCCGGCAGTGAGATAGAGACCCGCTTCCACTGTACACCTGTCGCCCAGTGGAATACCCAGACCGGCATTGGCACCGATCAGGCAATTCTCGCCGATACTGATGACTTCCTTGCCGCCTCCGGAAAGTGTACCGAGCACACTGCAGCCTCCACCAAGATCGCTGTTTGCTCTCACAAACACACCGGCTGAAATACGGCCTTCTATCATGGCCGGGCCTTCTGTGCCCGCATTGAAGTTTGAAAAGCCCTCATGCATGATCGTTGTGCCTTCCCCGATATAGGCTCCAAGGCGTACCCGTGCAGTGTCGGCAATACGGACGCCAGCAGGGACTACGTAGTCTGTCATTTTCGGAAACTTGTCTACGGAATTGACTTCAAGTACTTCTCCGCGCAACCGGGCAGACAACTGCTGTGCCGGCAGATCTGCAATGGCAATGGCTCCGTTGCTGGTCCAGGCAACATTGGGCAGCAGGCCGAACATCCCGTCGAGATTCAGGCCATGCGGTTTGACCAGTCGGTGGGATAGCAAATGCAACTTCAGGTACACCTCTGGTACGGATGCAGGTTTTGCATCAGTAGCCAGCAAGGTTGCTACCAGTGGACGCTTGCTGCCGGCCAGCTGGTCGAGCAGCGCTGACTGTTCCGGATCCACTTCCTGGACCGATTCGGCCAGCCTCCGCAAATGTGCCGGATCCAGATCAATACTGGTATTGCCCCCGGTGTATCCGAGCACATTGCCTACTATCGAGGACAGCGCTTCTGAAGGGTTGAGCAAGGGAGCAGGGTAGAAGATTTCGAGCCAGCCGGCACTGCTGTCACGCGTGCCAACACCAAAGGCCATACTGAACATTGTCTGATATATCCTGTTTTTGGAACCCTGAACCGGCCGGTGAAAAAGTGGCAGTTCAGGCTTGCTGATGTCAAGGAAGAAGAATTATAGCAGCGTTTCCCACTCATCAGGACTGAATCCACACATCAGCGTAGTGCCAGTATCAAGCACTGGCCGCTTTATAAGGGATGTGTGTTCTTGCATCAGGACAATGGCCTTTGCCTCGTTGATATCCGCTCGCGCTGCATCATCGAGTTTGCGCCAGGTAGTGCCACGCTGATTGAGGAGTTTTCCGTATCCGAGTTTATTACACCAGCCTTTCAGGGTGTGGCCGTCAATACCGGATTTTTTGTAGTCGTGGAAGCTGTAGTCAATGTTGTTGGATTCAAGCCAGTTGCGTGCCTTTTTGACAGTATCGCAGTTGGGAATTCCGTAAAGCGTCCAACTCATACACTGACCTCGGCATCCAGCCTGGTTCTGATACGGCTCTGCAAGTCATGGATAAGCTGTTCATCCTTCAGAGGCCTGTCCCTGTTGTCGGTTATGAAGAATACGTCCTCCACATTTTCACCCAGTGTCGTGATTTTGGCGTTGTGCATGATGATGCCCATGTCGACAAATATGTGCCCGATGACTGCCAGCAGGCCCGGCCTGTCAGGGCAAAGCACTTCCAGGATACTGTAGGGTTTGTTCACGTTGTTCGTCAGCGTGGTATAGGTACCGCGGGTGAAATGACGCTGCTTGCGGGTTGGTGCCATGTGGAGATTGCCAGAAATAGCCTGGGTCGCGACCACATATTTCATGAGTGTTTTGCGTATTTGCTCCAGTCTCGGCTTGCTCAGTTCCAGAGGCGTACCATCAACTTCAAGCACCATGAATGTAACCAGACACTGGTGGTCGTCAGTGTTGTACATCCTTGCATCCTGGATGTTCAGGTTCAGCCGGTCAAATGCGGTGCTGAGATTGGCAAACAGGAATGCCGATCTTTCAGCCCGGATAAAAACCTGCGTAGCTCCCTCATAAAGCCCCTCGGCAGTATTGCGGATCATGATCAGCGGTTCACTGTTGTTTGCATGTTCAGACAGGGCACGTGTCTGCCACCTGATGTCCTCGGGAGTTTCACGCAGGAAATAATCCTCATGTGGATTTTTCCACAATCTGGATACCTGTCTTTTGGTAAAGCCGTCCTCTTTCAACAGAACCAGGGCAGCATCCTGGGTGCCCTGGATGCGATTCTCCTTCCCGACCGTAATTTCCAGCCCCTGTGAGAGCGCCCTTTTGGTGGTGTGATACAACTTGCGGAGCAGGGAAGCCCGCCACGTATTCCACAAACTCGGATTAGTGCCATTGATATCAGCAACTGTCAGGGCATACAGATAGTCGAGATGAGTCTGGTCACCAACCAGCAGGGCAAAATTCCTGATTACTGCCGGATCCTGGATATCTTCCCGCTGGGCAACACCCGACATCATCAGGTGATTACGAACCAGCCAGCCTACCAGCGCTGTATCCCATTTCCCCAAGTGGTGTCGTTTGCAGAAATTTTCTGCGTCCTTTACTCCCAGTTCAGAGTGATCTCCACCACGCCCCTTGGCTATGTCATGGAACAATCCGGCAATGTAAAGCAGATCAATCTTGGGGAGCTGCCTGATTACCTGGAATGCCACAGGATATTTCTGCTCAGCTTCGGGATGACGGAAACGTCGCATGTTTTCCATCACCTGCAGCGTGTGGTCATCAACCGTATAGATATGAAAAAGGTCATGCTGCATTTGCCCGACAATGCGACCGAATTCGGGGAGATAGGCCGACAGCACTCCGTAATGTTTCATTTTCCGCAACCAGGTGACCATACGATGCGGTGAGCGCAGAAATTCCATGAACATACTGGTATTACGTACATCCTTGCGAAATTCATCATCAATAAGGTGCAGGCTGTTCCGGATCATCCTGATGGTAGATGCCCTGATCCCTTCAATGGAGCGATCCTGGGTTATAAGGACAAATACTTCTATCAGTGCCATGGGGGTTCGGCGGAACACCCTGGCATGTTTGGCTTCTATATAGTTGTCCCGCTTCTGGAATCTGTTGTTGATTTCAACGATTTTTGCCTTTTCCTTGCTGCGCAGGATTTCCTCGTCAAACAGTTGCAGCAGGACATCATTCAGTTGTCTGTTGACAAGTATGACCTGGTAGTACTGTTGCATCAGTTTTTCTATGGACAGACTCTTGCTGTCATTTTCATAGCCGAAAATTTCGGCCAGTTTTCTCTGGTGTTCAAACAGCAGGCGATCCTCACGACGCCGGTTGATCATGTGGAGACCATAACGAAGTCGCCACAGGAAATTCCTGCCCCTCATCAGGTCCATGTACTCACTGCGCTGCAGAAAGCCCTTGAGCACCAGGTCCTTGAAATTGCCGGTACCAAGATAATGGCGGGCGATCCAGCTGATGGTCTGGATGTCACGCAAGCCGCCGGGTGCGGTCTTGAGGTTCGGTTCAAGGGAATATTCGATGTCATCGTGCTTGCGATGTCTTTCAAGTTGCTCGTTTTTCTTGGCAGTGTAGAAACTCGCATGCTTCCAGATATTCTTGCGGGTGACTTTTGACATTACCTCTGCATGAAGGGCGGTATTGCCATACACCGTTCGTGATTCAAGCAGTGCCGTGGCGATGGTGATGTCCTTTTTTGCCTCAATGATATTTTCCCGTATAGTCCTGACACTCTGGCCAACTTCGAGATTGATGTCCCAGAGAAAGGTGAGAAAAGCTTCGATATTGTGTTTGTAATGTTTGAGCCTGTTACGATCCATCAGTATCTGGATGTCGATATCGGAATAGGGGTGCAACTCGCCACGCCCATAACCACCTACTGCAAGCAAGCTGACATCCTGCGCATCTTTCCAGTCGAAGCGGCACCAGGCCTGGGTGAGAATCTGGTCTGTGAACCAGCTGAGATCCGTAATAAGGGGCTCAATTTTTTCTCCTGCCAGAAATCTTTCGTCCAGCAGCTCTCGTGAGCGTTTTATCCATTGCCTGTATACGGAAATAGCAGAAGCGCCATCCTGCAAGGCTCTGTTGAAATCCCGCTCATTGAACAAGGCCTGGCGTTTGCTGCCAATGCGGGAAGAACTGCGTGGAGTGTTAGCCGACATGGAAGTCATGTTTCAGACCGATGGCTGATTTCAAAGGGATTCTTCCCTGCGAAGGGTCAGCACTTCACAGCCGTCGCTGGTAACAGCCAGGGTATGCTCATACTGGGCAGAAAGTCTGCGATCCCTTGTTGTAACCGTCCAGCCGTCACTGCGGGAAAGTCTGGTTTGCCAGCTGCCTGCATTGATCATCGGTTCTATGGTGAATGTCATGCCTTCCGCCAATTCCATGCCGGTGCCCGGTTTTCCATAGTGCAGCACCTGGGGGTCTTCATGGAAGATCCTGCCTATGCCGTGACCACAATATTCCCTGACCACGGAATAATGGTTTGCCTCTGCATGTGTCTGGATTACATGGCCTATATCGCCGAGATGGGTACCAGGCCTGACTATCCCTATTGCCTTGTACAGACACTCCTGGGTAATACGCACCAGTTTGATGGCATGGGGTGGCGCTTCACCAATGATGAACATCTTGCTGGTATCGCCATGGAAACCGTCCTTGATGACAGTAATGTCGATATTGATGATGTCACCACTTTTCAGCACCTTGCCATCGCTTGGTATGCCATGGCAGACCACATGATTGATGGAGGTACAGATGGATTTAGGAAAGCCGTTGTAGTTGAGCGGGGCAGGGATGGCCTGTTGCACATCGACAATGTGCTGGTGACAGATTCTGTCCAGCTCCCCGGTACTGACACCTGCCACCACATGCGGCTCGATCATTTCCAGTACTTCGGCCGCCAGTCTGCCGGCGATGCGCATGGAAACGATTTCCTCGGGGGTCTTGATGGAAACGGGCATGAAGAAAACTGCTGAAGCCAATAAAGGGGCAATTTTAGTGGAAGCGGCAGAGTAAGTACATGAAGGTCAACCGACCCTTCGCCTGTGAAGCTGAATTCCCGATCGGAACCTGGTTAACAGACGGGTTGTGTCCCGGTTTGAATATTCAGCTGGTCTTGCCCAGGCTGGACGCAGTAATAGATTGAGCGACCGTCTGCGGCAGGAAGCCGCAGTCGAGCCCCCATGGATGGGTTTACGGCGTGTCGCGAAAACTATTACTGCGATCCAGCCGTATTTGATGGTCATTTTTCAAACAGAGACACTAACAATAGTCTTGTCGGTTTATAGCCGGGGACTTTTATGATATAAAGCCGCCCGCTCTGCCATGTGGCAGGCCGGAACTCCGCCACAAGGCTGTTTTCCGAACTTTACAAACTCTTTACAAACAAAAGTCGCACATGCACCGACACGGTTGTCCGGGTGCCCTGAGACCACCCCAAGAATCGGCCAATACCCGGTTCTGCTGCGGGATCACAGGGTTGGATTACCGGGGTGTGTGGAGGCCTAACCCAACAGGAAAATACCATGACTGTTAGCATGAAAGACATGTTGCAGGCTGGCGTCCATTTCGGACACCAATGCCGTTACTGGAACCCCAAAATGTCCCAGTACATTTACGGAGCCCGCAACAAGATTCATATCATCAACCTCGAAAAAACCGTTCCTGCCTTCAACGATGCGCTTGCATCCATCAAGAACATGGCTGAACGGAAACAGAAAATCCTTTTTGTTGGCACCAAACGTGCTGCCAGCAAAATCATCAAGGCCGAAGCTGCGCGCGCCAACATGCCCTACGTCGACCAGCGTTGGCTGGGTGGCATGCTGACCAATTACAAGACCATTCGTGCATCCATCCGTCGCCTGCGTGATCTTGAAACACAGTCCACTGACGGCACATTCGACCAGCTGACCAAGAAAGAAGCCCTGATGCGTCGTCGCGCACAGGAAAAACTCGAAAAAAGCATAGGCGGTATCAAGGACATGGGCGGACTGCCTGATGCCCTGTTCGTAATCGACGTCGATCATGAACGCATTGCCGTAGCCGAAGCCAACAAACTCGGCATTCCTGTTATTGGAGTCGTGGATACCAACAGCAACCCTGAAGGTGTTGACATTGTTATTCCGGGCAACGATGACGCAATCAGGGCCATCCAGCTTTATGTCTCCAGCGTTGCAGATGCCTGCCTCGCAGGTCAGGGCAAGACATCCATGGAAGCAGTATCAGGCAAGGAAGAATTTGAAAAAGGTGCTGCTGAAGAAAGTGAAGAAGATGCCCCCAAAGGCAAGGCAAAAACCAAGGTTCAGGTAAAGGCCAAAGCCAAAGCCAAGTCTGAACCAGCGGAAGATGCTGAATAAGTTACAGCAAACCAGACACAAAAGGGGCCTGGTGCCCCTTTTTTACAAATACTGCCGCATTATGTGGCGGCAGCAATGAAAGATTTTAAGGAGCACGCCATGGCAGATATTACTGCAGCAGCTGTGAAAGAACTGAGAGATAGCACGGGCCTCGGCATGATGGAGTGCAAAAAGGCACTGGTCGAAGCTGATGGCAATCTGGAACTTGCCATTGAGAACCTGCGCAAGGCAGGCAGCATGAAAGCGGCCAAGAAGGCCAGCCGTACTGCTGCTGAAGGCCTGGTCATGCAGAAATTTTCTGAAGATGGCAGCACCGGGGTAATGGTGGAAGTGAATAGTGAAACCGACTTTGCCGCCCGTGAAGACAATTTCGCTGCGTATACAGCCAGGGTACTGGACAGGGTGTTTGAAACTCGTGAAACCGATGTACCAACATTGATGGCAACCGGCCTTGAAGATGACCGCCTTGCATTGATCCAGAAAATTGGTGAAAACATTTCTGTTCGCCGGGCAGTGCTGGTGGGTGGTGAAGGCAAGACTGTGGGTGGATATGTTCATTCCAACAACAAGATTGCCGTACTGGTTGAACTCAAGGGTGGTGATCAGGATGTGGCACGTGATATTGCCATGCATATTGCTGCAACCAATCCCCTTGTCGTCAATCCTGAAGATGTACCTGCAGAAGTACTCAGCAAGGAGAGTGAAATCTACACAGCCCAGGCTTCTGAAAGCGGCAAACCCGCCGACATCATCGAAAAAATGGTCAGTGGCCGTCTGCGCAAGTACATTGAGGAAGTCAGCCTCACCGAACAGGCCTTCGTCAAGGATCCCGACATGACAGTCGGCAAACTGGCCAAACAGGCCAACGCCACCATTCTGTCCTTCACCCGCTACATGGTTGGTGAGGGAATCGAGAAGGAAGTTGTGGATTTTGCTGCGGAAGTTGCCGCACAGGCCGGTCTGGGTAAGAATAACTGATTGAACAGAGGCAGCCCTGCCACCTTAACGGATAATCCATGAGCACCAAAATCCGCAAACATGATCGCATTCTGCTGAAGCTCAGCGGAGAAGCATTGACCGGCTCTGCGGATTTCGGTATCGACCCCAAAGTCCTTGACCGCATGGCAGTGGAAATCGGCCAGCTTGTGACCCTTGGTGTCCAGGTGGGACTGGTTATCGGAGGCGGCAACCTGTTCAGGGGCGCCGCACTCCATGAAGCCGGCATGGAACGCGTCACAGGTGACCACATGGGTATGCTGGCCACCGTGATGAATGCGCTCGCAATGCGTGATGCACTGGAGCGCGCCGGCATCGCCACCAGAGTAATGTCGGCCATTCCGATGAGCGGCGTGGTGGAACACTATGATCGCCGTACAGCAATCCGCCATCTCAAGGATGGTGATGTGGTGATTTTTTCTGCCGGCACCGGTAATCCCTTCTTTACAACCGATTCTGCAGCCTGTCTGCGTGGTATCGAAATCGATGCCAATCTGGTGCTCAAGGCGACCAAGGTGGACGGTGTTTACAATGCAGATCCTTTCAAGAACCCGCAAGCAGTCAAATATGATCGCCTGACCTATGACGAAGTACTGGACAGGAAACTCGGAGTAATGGATCTGACCGCCATTTGTCTTTGCCGGGATCACGGCATGCCGGTAAGGGTCTTCAACATGAACAAGGAAGGTGCTCTCTTCAACCTGCTGGTTGGCAAGGAAGAGGGTACCCTTATAGAACAAGCGACTGGAGACAACCAATGATCAACGACATCCTCAAGGATTCCGAAGACCGCATGAAGAAAAGCCTCCAGAGTCTTGATACGGCTTTCAACAAGATCAGGACCGGCAGGGCACATCCAAGCATTCTGGACAATGTCAAAGTCAGCTACTACGGCAACGACACACCTATTTCGCAGGTGGCTAATGTCAATGTCGAGGATGCTCGTACGCTGTCCATAGCTCCCTGGGAAAAGAAAATGCTCAGCGAGATCGAAAGAGCCATCATGAAATCCGACCTGGGCCTCAATCCTTCCAACAACGGTGATGTCATTCGTGTCCCCATGCCCATGCTGACTGAGCAGACCCGCAAGGAATATACCAAGCAGGCCAAGGCAGAAGCGGAAAATGCCCGTATTGCAGTGCGCAGCATCCGTCGCGATGCCAACACCCACTGCAAGGACCTGCTCAAGGAAAAGGCAATAGGCGAAGATGAAGAAAGAAAAGCCGAGCAGTCCATCCAGAAGCTGACCGACACTTACATAGCCAAAATAGACAGCAAGTATTCCGAAAAGGAAGCTGACCTGCTGTCGATCTGATTCGTCGGTAACTCCAGTGGAACCGACTGCAGATTCCTCATTATCTGGTATCAGTACTGCAGAACCAGCACGTCCCCGTCATATTGCCATCATCATGGACGGCAACAATCGCTGGTTGAAACAGCGTGGCGGCAAGGGTCTTGATGGTCACAGGGCCGGTGTAAAAGCTGCACGCCGCACAATCAGTCTTTGTGCTGAACGAGGTATACAGGTACTTACCCTGTTTGCTTTCAGCAGTGAAAACTGGCAACGACCGAGTCAGGAAGTCAGTGGCCTGTTATCTCTTTTCAGCCATTTCATGCAGCGCAACGAAGTGCTTCAATTGCATGAGCATAATGTCAGACTTCGCTTTATTGGCAATCGCAGCCGTTTCCCGACCAAACTACAGAGATCCATGGTCAAGGCCGAAGAGCTGACAATGGCAAACACTGGTTTGCAGGTAGTAGTGGCTGCAGATTACGGAGGGCGCTGGGATATAGCCAATG
>JAURLQ010000031.1 GCA_030831125.1 Gammaproteobacteria bacterium | reverse complement strand
TGCCAAGTGAAAGCGCCGCATCCAGGGGGGTTGGCGTGAATCGCGGCGGCTGGCCTGAACGCGGTCAGCGGGCACCGGTTGCCGGTGCCAAAACTCCATTGTTGCTTGCCACCCGACAGGGCAACCTTGCCGCAAGCAAATTGCTGGTAGAAGCAGGCGCCGATCTGGAACAAACGGATGCCAACGGCGTTACACCACTGCTCAATGCCATACTCAATGCCACGGTTGCCAGCCAACCGGAGCGCAAGACAGAACATCTGGATGTGGCGCATTACCTCATTGAACAAGGTGCCAATATACAGGCCAGTGACTGGTACGGTCATACGCCGCTGTGGGCGGCAGTGGATCTGCGCAATCTCGATGTGCCGGGCCCAACGCGTGAAAACGGCATAGACCGCAAGGCTGCCTTTACGCTCATCAAAACGCTTTTGGAGAAAGGTGCCGATCCCGATGCCAGAATCCGGGAACTGTCTCCCGACCATCGCTGGGTTACACGCCTCGGCAGTCTGTCCTGGGTAGATTTTACCGGGCAAACCTCTTTCCTCCGTGCGGCACTTTCCGGTGATGTGGCAACGATGAAGTTGCTGGTGGAGTTCGGTGCCAATCCGAACCTGACCAGTTTCAATGGAAGTACTCCGCTGATGGCAGCAGCCGGCATCAACTGGACAGTGAACCAGACCTATGACGAAGGACAGGAGGCACTGCTGGAAGCGGTCAAACTGGCGCATGCACTCGGCAATGATGTGAATGCGCAGAATGCACTGGGCTTCGCCGCCATCCATGGTGCGGCCAATCGCGGTTCTGATGAGATCATACGCTGGCTTGCCGCCAATGGTGCCCGGCTGGATCTGGAAGATGCAAAAGGCAGAACACCGGTTGACTGGGCGCATGGGGTTTTTCTCGCCACACATCCACCGGTAGACAGGCCACAAACGGTTTCCCTTATAGAATCCCTGCTGGCAGAACAGTCACCCTGAACATGCAGGTGCTGTATTGACCGGATTCAATCCCGCGGGCCGTAGTGCGGCAGTTCTGCACCTCTTTCCAGTGCGCCCAGATCCGGTGCTGCGCCTGAAAATCCGTCAGTCACTGTTGGCAATGGCATACCCCTGTCGATTGCCGCCGCACCCCTTGCAAGGGAAAAATCCAGATCCTCTGCGTTGTACAGGTTCTGCAGACTGGCAATGTCGCTGGCATCAAGGCGAGGCACATTTGTAAAAACAGAGTAGTCGAGCATGATGCTGTGACTATCCTGACCACTTGCACTGCTGTAAGCCTCCAGTGTGCTGAAAGCACGGGTTTCAAGGGTCGGACGATAACCTGGGCCTGGCGTGTCTGCCAGCACATCAAAGGGTGGCGAATTCCAGGAAAAGTTCACTTCTGCACCGGGCATGGGGCCGAAGCCGTTGTAATCACTGGATGTATAGTTGGTGTAGGTGGAGATGTTGAACAGTATCGGTGCGCCAGTGCCGTTGAAGGCAGCTGCAGCGTTCTGGCCGAGTATGAGATTGTTGCGCCAATGTGAATTCTGGGTGTTGCCTGAAGTTTCAGACAATATGGTGTTGTTGTAGAACAGCACACCTGCAGAACCACCGGTTAGCCGGGTGGAGCCACCGGGCAGGTTGTAGGCGATGTTGCGTATCCAGTACACAGGACCACCCAGTGCCGGCTGGTTGCACAGGGCGTGCGACGGATGGTTGATCAGCATGTTCCGCATGATGCGGATGTTGTGCATGCTGCCATCGGCTTCGATCGGGTTGTCGTGGCTGTTGGTAATGTAGTTGTTGTAGAAATCGATGGCGACAGGTCGCAGGTGCCAATACTCGCGTGGTGGGTAGTGGGGACCTTCGATGATGCCCGGGCCGGTAGCAACACTGCCATCGGGATTACCGTAGGTTTCCACATTGATGCCATCATGGAAGTCGGCAATGTAGTTGTAGGCTACTACATGGCCTTGCCCGTACAGTTTCACCGCTACATAGGAAGCCATTACCGGGGGAAACACCTGTCCGTCTATACCATTGAAGCGGCTCCACAGTGCATCACCTGCCCAGCCGATGAGATGGTCAGGATCATTGCGACCATAAAACCGGTTGTCGGCGATGTAGAAATTGCTGGAACCGGAGTAGTTGGTGAAGACACCCGCACCCACATTCTCGAAGCGTGAATGCTTTACCGTCAGCCCCTTGGAGCCAGCGATGAACTGGGTGCCGGCCAGTATGGCTACCTCAGTGTTGCGAAAGGTGATGCCTTCGAAATAGTTGTAGTCGGCAGCCTGTACATTGAACAGGGCGTAATTGCCATCGCCGTCGAAAATCACTTCCCCATCACCCGCTGCCTTGATTGCGATAGGCATTTCTGCGGTGCCGTCAGCGGTAAGGTAATACGTGCCATCCAGGGGTGTAGTCCGGTTTACCTGCGGGTTGTTGGTATATTCATAGCGGTTGTATTGGTAGAGGCCGGCATGTACCAGCAGGGTATCACCGGGTCTTACTCGTGGCCGACCTGAAGTTGCCCAGTCTGTACCTGCACACCAGTAGTTGTATGCGCACATGAGTCCCTCGAAGGCCGGCTCCTGTTTTTCACCCTGAAAGCCATGCGGATAGACATGCAGCACGCGTCCACCTGCATAAGGTTGAGGTTCGGGTCGGGTACGCACAGTCACAGTGCGTTCGGCATTGGCAGCCACGCCATCAGGATCGGTCAGTGTGAAACGGGCTTCGTAAACGGTATCAGGTTCAAGATCAAGAATGCTGCCGGCAAACATGGGCGGTGTAATCACATCCACCTGTGACTCCGAATAGATACGCTCACCCCCTATCCGTAGCATTGGTAGCGCATCTCGCCAGGTATTGCTGCCCTGTTCCCGGTAACTCACGCTGACTTCAGCGTTGCGATTTTCATCGCCCTCAATGAACCATTCAAAGCCAAGGTTCTGGAGTGTGGGAGGATCGATCAGGAATTCACCGGGCCGGGTCTGGTCCGGATCTGCAGGTTCACCCGCACCGGGTAACTGGGAGAAAACGGCAGCAGGTAGCAGGCCAGTCAGGATAGTGAACAGGGCAGGTTTTATGAGAGACGCGGGCAGTTGCATGCTGGTCACTTCTTGTTATTGGTTTGTCTGGAATCTATTCTGTGTTGCAGGCGATTGCAACCGGGTGCCGTAAGGTTGTCAGTACAATTTTCTGTATCTGGCAGAGCAGGCAAAATATAACTGGCCAGGATGTGACAACAGTGAGGGAATTTTGCGGACTTGTGCAGGTCCCCATAAAAAAAGCCACAAGCCCAGCAGGCAGTGTGGCTTTTTTACCAATCAGTGTTGCCGCACTTGCCGGTTCGACAGCACTGAGAGGAACTTCATCCCATGTCATGCATCAGACATGCCAGATTGATAAAGACTGCATTTGCAGGTTTTCCGGATACCATACAGGACTGCTGTGCTGCATTTTGAGACAATCTCCGGGGTTGAAGCATTATCATGGTGCGCACTGCAATATTTCAGCAGTGAAGCGAAGTTCACGCTCGATGTGGTGGATACAGGATCCATGGAAATCATCAGCGAGATTCCGCTCAGTGGTCGCCCGAACAATATCAGCATAGGCAAGGACGGACGCTATGTGTATGTGGGCATCATGCAGGATCCCGGTGGTGTGGATGTTATTGATACCGTGGCTCTGGAGAATGTACGCCAAATAGATACCGGTTCACGCGTGCACAACACCTATGTCACACCCGATGGCTTGTATCTGATTACCAGTACCTTTACCGGTGAGCACAACCTGGGTGTGTACAGTACCGAAACTGACGAGCTTGTTTTCAATCTCTATCCTCCCCGTGACGATACAACCCTCGAAGGTGTGAGGCCTGTTGCCATTGAAACCCGCGAGGATGGTTCTACCAGCCGGAATGGGATTGAGATAAATCCAATACAAAGTTCAACGCCACAGGATAAAAAAAGGGTGGCAAAAGCCACCCTTTGATTACTGCTGATACTCAGAAGCTGTAGTCGAAGCCCACTGAGTAGCGACGTCCCAGTTCATCTCCTATACGCGTCGTGCCGGCAATGACCGGATCCTTGTTGAACAGGTTGTTCACATTGAATGAAGCGCGCCAGGTGCTGCCTGAAGCCATTTCTCCGTTCCAGAACATGGCCATGTTGGTCAGGTTTACCGTGCCGACACTGTTGTCATCAACATCAATACCTTCCACCCACTGGGCATTGCGGATGGTCTTGTCCTGCCAGTAATGCTGCAGGTTTACACCGAAGTTGCCGAAGCTGTACATGATATTGCCGGTGAAGGTCTTGTCCGGAATATTGGCAGTACCAGCCTGGTCAACAGTTGAACCATTGAGCGGTGTGGAAGAGTTTTCATCCATGTAGCCGGCGATGAGGCGGATAGTGATGCTCTCGTTCAGGCTGCTGATGAAATCCACATCCCTGCGATAGCTTGCTTCCATATCCCAACCGCTGACCTTGGCCGCGTTGATATTGATGAATCCTACGCGAATGGAAGCGATGAGACCGTCAGTGCCGAACCTGATCTGGTCACAAAGTACATTCTCCCGGAAGCAGGTATCTATGGTCTGCTGCTCGGTGAAATTACCGATGGCATCGGATATGTCCACCACATAACGGTCAGCTGACAGTGACAGACCTTCGATGAAAGAGGGCTGGTATACAAAACCGAACACGGTAGTGTCTGCCTTTTCCGCTTCCAGATCAGGGTTGCCTCCGGTCTGGTTGAACGAAGTGTAGGTAATGTTGTTGTTCCAGGGATCGGTGATATTGGCACCACGCCCCTGTACAACAAACAGCTCTTCGAAGGATCCTTCACGGATATCCTTCGACTGGGTAACGCGCACACGGAAATCAGGCACTATCTGCCAGCTGAGCCCGGCTTTCCAGGAAACTATCTCACCGGCTCTGGAATATTTGGACCAGCGGGCAGCGAGTGTAGCTTCTGCATACTGGTCCCCACCGTTGCTACCCCACAGTGGAATACTGGATTCGGCAAAGAGCTCCTGCACATCGTAGCCACCCTGGAATTCCGGCTGGCCTGAAAAACGATGGAGGTTGTCAGCTGTTGCGCTGCAGTTGATCGCCGGTGCTATCCCTCTTATGGCCACTGTGCCGTCCGGCAAAGTGACGTTGCAGGGTGCGCCGAGTCCGTCAATGGCATCGTCAACGATGTACTGTTTGATATAGGCATCGCGCCATGTAGCTCCCACTGCGGCACTGACAGGACCTGCTCCCCATCCCTCGAACACGGTGCCTGATGCCAGCACTTCAGCGAAGTCCAGCCACTGCATCGAGACACCGGTCTTGCTGCGAGAGGAGTGGATGTAGTCCAGAACTTCCTGTGATTGCAGGCCTTTGCCGAACATGTTCAGCGGAACGCAATCACTGATGGTGCCATCAATGCTGTCAACAGCAATCGGAAATGCAACCGGTTCAGGCGTACCGGGTGTTGTAGCGCCGAAGTCGCTACGGAAAACCCGGATTTTGTTCTGGGCCCATGTGCCAAGTTCTGCTTCAAGATTGCGCCCCTGGGCTGCCAGTTGCTGCTGCACTTGTTTGATCCGGCACATTGGTGCTCCGGTTGCAGGATCACTGACAACATCAGCAGCAAGATAGAATCTGTCGAGACGTTCCCATCCTATGTTCTCGTTGTGTTTCTTGGCTACGCCATGCTGGTAGGAGCCACGCAGATCCCAGTCACCGCCCAGCGCCTGGTTGAAACCCAGTGTCCAGGAGGCAACACGGTTTACGATCTCCGGCTTTTCCATGATGCCGTAGGGAATATCAAGGTTTCCATGCTGGTCGACCCTGATGGTCTGGCGGTTTTCCGCAGTCATGGTGTCCCTGACAGACTGGGGCAGAAATGGGTTGTCACGGTAGATGGTCATGTAGGCAAGCGCCGCATGGCCCAGACCGGTACCGGCCGCGCCGGATGATTGGGGATTCGGCTGGTTGTGGGTGCGTCCGTAAAGGAAATGGCCCCACAGTGTGGTGCCTTCCTGCAATTCATAGTCTGCACCGATAAATCCGATTTGTGCTTCCACACCAACCCGTTCAAAACTCTGCGGATGTCCGCGCAGAAACAGCTCGTACTGGTAATCACCCGGAGCTCCAACTGCAGTGTTCTGGTTGCCAGCTCCGGCGAATGAAGCAAAGTCACCGTTGTCGAAGGGCAAGGTTCCGTTGCCGGTTTCATTGAACTGCTGACGGTTCAGCGCAGAGCCAGCCTGGGTAATAAGACCGGTGGGTGAAAAGTTGGTGCTGTAGACATAGTCTTTGGTCAGACGCAGGGGTTGGCCATTGGTGGCGGTCCATGCAGGGTTGCGTACGTAACCCTGTTTGGTATCCCAATCGGCGAAATCCCGTCTGTAGGCATCATTGACCCTGGCTTCCAGACTGCCGAATACATGCAGGTCACCACCCAGGAAGTCATCACCGAATGTGACCGAGCCGCGATTGAACTCGCCATCACCTTCTTCATTGATACCGCTGCGGTAGCTGATGTCGAGACCGGTGAAGCCACGATTCAGAATGAAGTTGGTCACGCCAGCCAGCGCATCGGCACCATAGGCTGCAGAAGCACCACCAGTAACAACGTCAACGCGCTGGATGAGGGTACTGGGCAGATAGTCGACTCCTACCGAGCTGCGGCGATCGGACGGCACGACGCGGGAGCCATCAAGCAATACCAGTGTACGACCACCCCCCAGACCACGCATGTTGAGCTGGCTCTGACCTACATCGGCTGTTACCCGGCCGGCGACATTGTCGGAACTGACGTTGTTGAAAAACTGCGGCAGATTTTCCAGCTGCTCGGAAACTCCGAGCCCGGGTTCGAACATGGTCAGCTCATCCCTGGTCAGTGCAGTGACTGGTACAGGAGATTCGAATCCGACATCACGCTGGATACGCGATCCTGTAACAGTCACTTCTTCCAGGTCTTCCTGGGCCAGGGCAGTAGTTGTGAAGGAAATTGTTGATGCGGCAGAAATTGCAAGCACCAATGGACGTCGACAAAACAGCAGTTTGCCTCTAAACATGATATCTCTCCCCAGAGACCAGACCGACAGGTCTGTAGTCTTATTGTATTTATTGAATACCAGCAGAGCCTTCAGGGGCCCCGGCAGTATCCGGGCGGAGTATAGGTAGCTTTGTGTGGACAGGCTATGGATTTTTGCTGGTTGAAACGAACTGTTCGGTTCGATTTTTTCTATTTAACTCAATAACTTCCGGAAGTTCTGAAATGGCAGAAGAGTGCATTTGCTTGTCAGTTTTCAACCGTGGTGCCACTTTTGCCATGCCTCAACCAATGACATGAAACCAGGCATTGATTACACAGTGCTTGTCCTGATGAAAAACAACCTGCACCGCCGGCTCAGATTGCGTGTGAAATGAATAAGAAGCTGCGCCTGATGAAGACTTTACCTTGGGTATCCAAATAGGGGATCATGCGTGGTCTTTTGGCAACAAGGCCCGTAACGTGCATGGTCAGGTACGGGTTCATGAAGTTCTGTTTGCCGAGTGGCGGGCAAACTTCAAAAACTGGTAATTCAATAAGAACAGAAGGGGAAACCTAGACATGTGGGAACAGAATTACATCCCTGTTGGTGACAGCATATTCATTTCGGCCTTTCTGGCGGCCGTTCCGATTTTCGTCCTGCTGACCATGATCGGCATACTGCGCAAACCTGCCTGGGTTGCAGCACTTTCCGGTCTTGGTACCGCGATAGTGATTTCCCTGATTGTATTCGGCATGCCGCTGAAGCTGGTTGTCAGTTCCATCAGTTTCGGTGCAGCCCAGGGCCTGTTCCCTATTGGCTGGATTGTGTACTGGGCCATTGTGATGTATCGCATCACGCTGGATACCGGCAATTTCGAGATTATCAAGGATTCCATTGGCGGTTTGACTGCTGACCGCCGTCTGCAGGCCATGCTTATCGCCTTTGCCTTTGGTGCCTTCATAGAAGGTGCATCAGGCTTCGGTACCCCGGTTGCGGTTGCTGCTGCGATGCTAGCGGGTCTTGGATTCTCCCCCTTCTTTGCAGCCGGTATCTGTCTGCTTGCCAACACGGCACCTGTAGCCTTCGGCTCCATTGGTACTCCGGTTATCACCCTGGCTGCCATTACCGGCCTGAATGAACTGGAACTGAGTGCCTGGGTAGGGCGCCTGTGTGCACCCATCTCCATATTCATCCCGGCTTACCTGATTCTGGTGATGGGAGGGCGTGCGGCGCTCAAGGGAGTACTGCCTGCAGCTATTGTTTGTGGTGTAAGTTTTGCCGGCGTGCAGTTCATCGTATCCAACTATATAGGACCACAGCTGACCGATATCCTCGCTGCCATTGCGGCTATTCTGTCGCTGATTGCGCTGTTCAAGGTCTGGCAGCCTTCCGATACATTTGTCATGGAAGGGGATACCGGTGGCTCGCTCACCATGCAAACGCATCCTTTCAAGGAAACCATGCTGGCATGGTCACCCTATATCCTGCTGGTAATTTTCGTGCTGATCTGGGGCAGCCCCTGGGGCAAGGAAATCCTGGATACCGTGAATATCCGTATCACCTGGCCAGGACTGCATAACGAGGTTATCCAGAGCGCACCGGTGGTGAATGTGCCGACGCCATACAGTGCGGTATTCAACTTGAACTGGCTCAGTGCTGCAGGTACAGCCTGCGGTCTTGCCGGTTTTGTAGCTGCCCTGATACTGCGTATGCCAATGGGCCAGTACATTGTGCTGCTTGGCTCCGTGCTCAAGCAGATGGCTTTCTCTCTGCTGACCATTGCCTCTGTGCTCGGTCTTGCGCTGTTGATGAACTATTCCGGTTCCATTGTGACGATGGGTATGGCCTTTGCCTCTACCGGCGCATTGTTCCCGTTCTTCAGTGCTCTGCTTGGCTGGCTGGGGGTATTCCTCACTGGCAGCGACACTTCAGCCAATGCGTTGTTCGGTAACCTGCAGGTTGTAACTGCCACCCAGCTGGGTCTTGATCCTGCGATGATGGCCGGCGCAAACTCAGCCGGTGGTGTTATGGGCAAGATGATTTCCCTGCAGTCACTGGCAGTTGCTGTGGCGGCTACAGGAATGGCGCGGTCACAGGAAAGCGAGTTGATGCGGTTTACATTCAAGCATTCGATATTCCTGGCAAGTGTGCTGGGGGCTCTTTCACTGCTGTACGCCAATATATTCTAGGTTGGATATTGACCAAAAAGCCCCGCAACAGCGGGGCTTTTCGTTTCCGGGCCAAGGCCCCTGAGACCACTATGGGCTTGCTGTCCCGTAGCTGTGGAATCTGCTTACTGTGCAGTTTCTACAGTTGCAACTTCTGCGGCTTCCGCAGCTTCTTCGCCTTCGGCTTCAGTCTGTACAGCAACGCTCTCGCTTTCTTCGGTGGCAGCAGCTGGCTGTGCGTCAGTGCTTTCTTCAACAGTCACGGCTACTTCGGCTTCAGTAGTGCTGACTTCAGCTGACTGGGCCAGAACAAAGCTGGACAGTAAAGAGGCAATTGAAAGTACAAGAATCTTGTTCATTTTGAACTCCTGGTTCATGGTTTGCGTGGTGATAAACGGCATCTCAAGGGTGCCTCCCGAATATGCCGACTGGCAGCTTATTGAGGATGGACTCTTGCTGGACTGGTATTGCCCAATGTCATTTCAGTAATGCAGCGAGCGTGCCAGGTATAAATACCTATATAAAACAACGAGTTGGAATTATTGGGGGGTTCGGGAAGTGTCTGGTGTACCCCCCATGTTTCAGGGAGGTATGGCAAGCTGCTGATTTGAAAGGGTTTGAGTGTCGTGTATGCCCGACAGGGTTAATCAGTTGCCTTGCGGAACTGTTCAGGGTCGAGGCCGTGCCGTGAAAGCAGGTTGTAGAATTCTGTGCGATTGCGTTCAGCGAGTCGCGCCGCCAGCGCGATATTGCCTTCGGTAAGATTGAGAATGCGGATCAGGTAGTCTCTTTCAAACTGGTCCCTGGCTGCATTCAGACCCAGCAACCTTCCCGGTTTCAAGCGCAGGGCTCTGGCTACAAGTGCCTTGCCTATAACCGGTGAAGTACTGAGTACGACACACTGTTCAACGATATTGAACAGTTGTCTCACATTGCCTGGCCAGTCTGCGGTCATTAAAAGTTCTGCAGCTTCAGGTGCAAAGTGACAAGGTGGTTTGCCATTGCGAGTGGAGAGCAGGGTACAGAAGTGCCTGACCAGAGGCATTATATCTTCACGACGTTGTGCGAGTGGCGGCAGTTCCAGTGTGAATACATTCAGTCGATAGTAGAGATCTTCCCTGAATGTACCGGCACGAACTCTGGCTGCAAGATCATGATGTGTGGCCGCGATGATTCTGACATCCACAAGTTCCTGTCGTGTACTGCCAAGTGCCCGGACTTCCCTGGTTTCCAGTACACGCAACAGTTTTGCCTGGGCGTTGAGCGGCATGTCACCGACTTCATCAAGAAACAGGGTGCCACCGTCTGCAGCCATGAACAGACCTTCACTGGCACGCGTAGCACCGGTAAAGGCACCAACCTTGAAGCCAAAAAGCTCTGACTCGATCAGCCCTTCAGGCATGGCAGCACAGTTGAATGCCACAAAAGGTTTCGAGGCCCTGCGACTGGCTTTGTGAATAGCCTGTGCCAGCAGTTCCTTGCCTGTACCGGTCTGGCTCTCGATAAGAATGCTTACGTCACTGCCGGCAGCAGTATGTGCCTGTTGCAGCAGGGCTTGCATGGCAGCACTCTGGCTAATGATGCCGGCGCGCCATTTGTCCTGCCCTGATATTGATGGGGCGTCACTGTTATGGAGCTTTAGTGCACGACTGATGTTGTCCAGCAGTAGAGTAGCGTCCACCGGCTTGACCAGATAGCTGAAAATACCAAGACGTGTAGCATCCACTGCATCAGGTATGGTGCCATGGGCTGTAAGCAGTATTACTGGCAGGCCGGGTTGTCTTTGCTGCAGCGCATCGTAAAGATCAATGCCTTGCATACCAGGCATCCGCTGATCGCTGATAACCAGATGTGGACGGCATTGTTCAAAAACCCTCAGTGCCTGTTCGGCGGAGCCGGCAGCCATTACCTGATATCCGCTGGCTGTCAGTCGCAGTGACAGCAGGTGCAGCAGATCAGGGTCGTCATCAACCAGCAACAGGCGATAGCCGTTATTGTGCTTCGTCATTATCCTGCCGGCCTCTGTCCATCAATTGTTCTTCTATGTCTGTCAGTGCTTCAAGCTGCTGTTGCAGAAGTGAGTTCTGTCTTTGTAACAAACGATTGTTCTGCTCTATGGTCGCAAGGAGTTCATCCTGTTGCAGTACCTGCATCAACAAGGCCTGGTAATCTGATTGCTGATGTTCAATTTGCTGTTGGAGTGCCTTTGTGTTGGCACGATCGGAATCCAGATCATTCATCAGCGCCAGGTAGTCAGTCCATAGCAGACCGAGAATCTGGTAATCATCAGGCAAAGGCGGCAGTAGTGACGGATTATCGGTGACAGATCGCAACAGCACTTGTGCCTGTTCTCTTGCTTTTGGCTCGTTACCATACCCCAGAATCAGTGCAAGCCTGACTTTGTCTTCTCTGGTCATCATAAGTTCGGGATTGGATTCCAGACGGGATTTTTCAGTGCTGATTGCATCCCCGGAGGCCTGTATCAACCATGCATAATAGTCGAGTGCCGACTGATATCTGGCCAATTGCAACGGAATACTTGTCGTGTTTGCACAGCCTGAAATTGCAAGCATGATCCCCATCCACAAGTATGCAAAGATGCGGTGCAGACTGCGATTGTGTAGACAACGCTTCATAGTGTTATGCATACCCTGAAAATGGCTCCCTGTTCCGATGGCATTACGGTAATGCTGCCTCTGTTCATATCGAGGTATTCCCTGACTATGGCCAGCCCGAGTCCGTTGCCTCGTGCTGTACCCTGTGGCCGATTGGAGCCCTGGTAAAAAGCATCAAATATTTTTTCCCTTTCGCTTTCCACAATGCCCGGACCATGATCAATTACCTCCACAACAGCCTGGTTGTCTTCAATGTACAACCGAATGATGATGGATTCTCCTGATGGTGAATAATTAATAGCATTACTCAACAGGTTGTCGAAAATGACTCTTAGCTGCTCTGCATCACCAGATACTTCTACAGGAACTGTCTCCAGTTCCATGGTAATGCTGCCAGACTCTATGCCGTACTGGTTGTCAGAAATTACCTGCTCGATAACCTTGTCGAGTCGCAGTGCCTGTGGCATGTTGTTCAGACCTATCTGGATTTCTGTCTGGAATCTCAGTAATTGGTCTATAAGCAGCTGCAGACGCTGACAGTTTCCCCCCTGGATATCGAGTAACCTGAGTTGTTTTGAATTGAGAGTTCCTGCTACTTCATCCCTCAGTAGTGCACTGCTTTCCTGGATGGCAGCCAAAGGCGTTTTGAATTCATGTGAGATATGCCGGAAAAAGGAAGAGCGTTGCTTTTCCAGTTTCTGCAGTCGGCTGCGGAGCCAGTCAAGACTGTTGCCGAGTGTGACAAGGTCGGCAGGCCCTTTTACACTTACCGGCTCGGAAAATCTGCCGGTGCCCAATTGACTGATGGCTTTCTGCAGTTGCATGAGAGGCCTGGTGATAAGAAGTGTAAACAATGCAGCAAGTGCCAGGGCAGCACTACTGAGCAGGATTGCCTGCATTCTCAGGAACCCGAGCATTGTGTCGGTTTCCTTGCTGATGGATTCGAGTCGTGAAAGCGCCAGCATGCCCTGGTAGTCACCAACCCTGCGACTGGGTGCCAGAATGGACAGGTAATTACTGTTGTGGCTGCGATCCTGTGCCATCAGGATCATGTCCTGATGGTTGGCAAGTTCAATTTCTTTCAGTTGCTGTAGCAACATGATCTGCTCAGGTTCGTTATCGAGCAGATACAGGTTCTCAATTGCTTCGAGAAAGGATTCCCGTCGCTCTGTGTAAACCGCAAGCAGATTGCGGTCACGGGTAACCTGGAACTGCCTGGCATTGCGTTCCATGTCTCCTGCCTGCTCACTGATTACCCTGACGTACTCCAGTCCACGAACGGCATTGCCAAGTATTGCCTGTGAATTGCTGCCAAGAGTACTTACTTGCCTGCCGGCCAGAAAAAGGGCAACAAACAACAGACAGGAAATGGCGATAAAACCCGTGAGAGTGAGCTGCAGGATGGAGCGTGGTTTGAATGCAAACATAGTTGGCGGGCCTCATCACAGAATGTCGTACCCACCGCGGCGCGCACTTTAGCAGAAATCCGGGAAATTGCAGATAGGGGAGAAGCCCTGGTAGTGGTCCGTGTTGAATTTCAGCAGGGCTTGGGTAGTGGCTTGATGGTGGTATCCATTGAATATCAATCTGTACCCGTAGGGGCGTGCTTGCGCGCCCTTTGTCCCTGCTGCCAGGGTGGTCAGACTTTCAGGGAAAACGGGGTGAAATTGGTGTCGTCATCATAGTAATCCTCGTTTTCCACCTGCTTGAGTTTATGGACTACTGCGTAGGTGGCCGGTGTCATGACGATTTCAACCGTGATCTTGAATGCCCAGTTGAACAGAACGACACCCACGATGGTGTCAAAGGTCCAGATTCCGCCAAAGGCGATGGGGTAG
>JAURLQ010000030.1 GCA_030831125.1 Gammaproteobacteria bacterium | reverse complement strand
CAGGCCCTGAGGGCACGGTAAATCAGGAATAAGGCAACCAGCGATCCATAGAATGCAAACTCTGCATAACTTGAGCGCACCTGCCAGAACAGGTGAACAAGCGCCATTATGTTGATCAGATAGACTACCCTATGCAGTTTCTTCCAGTTTCTGCCCATTTTTCGCTGCAGGAATTTGAAAGAAGTGACACCCAGTGGAATCATCATAACAAAGGCAGCAAAGCCAACCGTTATGTAGGGGCGTTCAAGAATTTCCCTGCCTATATCAGCCCAACGCCAGAAAATCTGGAACTGCAGGAATACCAGCACATGCAAGGAAGCATAAAACAAGGCATAGAGCCCCATCATACGCCGAAGCTGCCATGCAAAAGGCCAGTTGAAAAGATAGCGAATGGGAGTAAGCGCCAGCGCAATTATCAGGAACCGTAGACCCCACTGTCCTGTTTCATGCGAAAGAAAGGTAGCAGGATCCGGGCCAAGCAGGTTTTCTCCTCCGGTATAGGCCAGATACACCGCATTGAACATCCAGCCAGCCGGGAGGAAAGAGATTATAAAAAAGACAATTCTCGTTGCAGCTTTCACACGAAAACCATGCAAGTCAGGCAAGCTGCATGAAAAATCAATGGAACTTTCTCAGATCCATTCCTGCATAGAGACTTGCCACTTCTTCTTCATAACCATTGAACATGAGAGTTTCCCGCTCCTGGGCGGCAAACAAAGGTGTCGGCAAGCGCATTTCACGTGCCTGACTCCAGCGGGGATGGCGAACATTCGGGTTAACGTTTGAAAAGAAGCCATATTCATTGGCAGCATAGTCGTTCCAGCTGGTGGGAGGCTCGGTTTCACGGAAATTGATACTGACGATGGACTTGATGCCCTTGTAGCCGTATTTCCAGGGTACGACCAGACGCATGGGAGCGCCGTTTTGGGCAGGCAGCACATTGCCGTAAATTCCGACAGCCATTATGGTCAGGGGATGCATGGCCTCATCCATCCTCAGTCCTTCATGGTATGGCCATTCCAGTGTGGAGAATCTTGAGCGCTGCTCTGGCATCTGGCCAGGATCTACCAGTGTCAGGAATTCTACGTATTTCGCATTTCCATTGGGTTCGAACCTGGACAGCAGGTCTGCAAGCGGAAATCCCACCCAGGGGATAACCATGGACCAGCGTTCCACACACCTCATCCTGTAGATACGCTCTTCAAGGGTATGGGGACGCAGTATGTCTTCAAGTGTGTAGTTTCCGGGCTTGCCACACTCACCTTTGACTTCCACCGTCCACGGATCAACCCTGAAATCGCGTGCACGATTTGAGGGATCCTGTTTGCCGGTTCCGAACTCATAGAAGTTGTTGTATGTGGTGGCAGTATCAAATGGCGTGATGTTCTCATCAGTTGTGTAAGGGCCAGACTGTGGGGCAGGCTTGCGGGCCATGACTTTCTGTTCCAGCCAGAAAGTTTTTTCTGCCAGATTCAGGTCCCCTGCAGACTTGATTTCATAGCCGCCGGCCTGTGCCGAAGCCGCCGATGGCAGCAAGCTTGTCCCTGCCAGACCGGCACCCAGGGCAAGGCCCGCACCCTGCATGAACTTCCTGCGACTGTGATAGACAGATTCCGGTGTAATTTCCGAGGATGCAATTGCAATTCCGCGCTTTACCTTGATATACATTGGAAATTTCCTCCAGTAATTATTTTCCGGGGCTGTTCAATTTTCCCGGGTCTTCTCAATCAATAGACTCTGGTTGGCACCAGAAAATTACAGTTTTTTTGAATTATCTGTTGAGTCTTCTTCTTTTGCAGTCATCTCTGATTCCATTTGAGCACGCTTTCTTTTCCGCCTGCCATATATGGCCATTACCGGACCGGAAACAGCATACAGGATAGCAATCAAGAACAGTACAGTAGGTGGATGCCATGAAACGATAACCATGATGAGCACTATTGCCAGTATCACAACAAAAGGCACACGATTCCTGAAATCAATATCCTTGAAGCTGTAGTAACGAATATTTACGACCATGAGAAGACCGGTAATTGCTGTTACCCATGCAGCCAGCACAGCCACTGCACTGGTGATTTCAATTCCGTATTCATGCAGTGCCCATACCATGAACACTACAACACCAGCTGCCGCAGGGCTCGCCAATCCCACAAAATATCGCTTGTCAGATGTGCCAAGCTGTACATTGAACCTGGCCAGTCTCAGCGCAGCGCAGGCCACATAGATGAATGCTGCTGTCCAACCAATTTTACCCAGTTCGGACAAGGCCCAGCTGAAACAGATCAGACCGGGAGCCACACCAAAAGCCAGCATATCCGAAAGACTGTCGTATTCTGCGCCAAAGGCACTCTGGGTATTGGTAAGCCTGGCAACCCTGCCATCCAGTCCATCAAGAAACATGGCCACAATTATGGCAACACAGGCGCTGCTGAAATCACCTGCCATCCCGGCAATAACTGCATAGAATCCGGCAAACATGGCGCCTGTGGTCAGCATATTTGGCAACAGATATATGCCTCTTCTGCGTACCTTGCGCCCCCCTTCTGATACAAGCTCCTCATGATCATCAATAAGAGGCAGAGTCCCCTCAACGGGAACTTCTGCATTTCCGTTTTCAGTAGTTCCTTCGCCGGGTGGCTGTACTGCTTCTGATTCATTCATCATTATGGATCCGGATCTTCTGCCTTGGCTGGTTAGTATAGTCGCTTCTCTTTCCCAAGGCTTCTGCCGGCAGTATCCCAGAATGCCCTGATCAGTGGGTTATTGAGCTTTCGTTTCAGCACACAGGTGCCAATTTCAAAGTCGTGCATGTCATGCGAAACCGGCAATACCCTGACAGCAGAGGCCACAGGACTGTGTTTTGCCACCAGTTCAGGCACCAACCCAACCCCGAAGCCGAGACCGACCATACTGACAATTGCCTCATTTCCTGCCACTTGGGCATAGATATTCGGTTTGATCCGATTTTCCCTGAACCATCGATCTGCCCTTTCCCTGGCGAGTCCGCTTTCCGACAATACCAGTGGTAAAGAGCGCCAGTCCTGTATCTGTCCAGCAATAATTTCCGGAACCGGGAACTGGGGCTGCACGGCAGGTGCAATGAAAACCAGCCGGGTTCTTGTCATTACCTGGGTTGCCAGTTGCACAGAGGGCTTTTCCGGTAATGCCGCAATGCCTATATCCTCCATTTCGTTTTGTACCCTATCCAGGGTGGTTGCCGTGTCTCCAGTGCGTAATTTGATTTCGATCCCCGGATGATTCTTGCGAAATTCATTAAGCAGTTCGAACAGGAAGCTGTAACTGGCAGTAACAGAGCAGAACAGACTCAGCTCACCGGCAAGATCTTCATTCTGTTGCTCAAACCCGGATTTGAGTGCAAGCCAGTTGGTGACCGTTTCATCAGCAAAAAGCCTGAAAGCCTGCCCCGCTTCAGTCAACCGTACTGTTCTGTTGTCCCTGTAAAAAAGCGGAACACCAGCCTCTGCTTCAAGCCGTTGGATAATTCGGCTCAGACTGGAGGGTGTTACATGACAAGCTGTGCTTGTCCGGGCAAAGCTCAGTGATTTGCTCAGATGTAAAAAAAGCTGCAGTTCACGCTGATTCATCGAAACACCGGTTCATTATTGCAAAATTCGGGATATTGGGTTGCATAAAGTTCATTTTACGCAATATTGCCACAGACAGTAAGATGCGGCACTTTCTTATACCTGATACCGGGGATCAAAAATGAACTACTTCAATTCATTGCCGTTACGCCTGCAGCTTGAAGAGCTCAGCAAATGCCGTTTCATGGAAAAAAGTGAATTTTCAGCTGGTGTCGAAATTCTCAAAGGCAAGAAAGTGGTCATTCTGGGTTGCGGCGCGCAGGGCCTGAACCAGGGTCTGAACATGCGCGACAGTGGCCTGGACATCTCCTATGCGCTGCGCGCTGAAGCTATCGCCGAGAAAAGACAGTCCTGGCAGAATGCCACCGAGAACAGTTTCAATGTCGGCACTTTTGAAGAGCTTGTTCCTACTGCAGATCTGGTATTGAACCTCACTCCAGACAAACAGCACACCGGGGTAATCAACAAAGTAATGCCCCTGATGAAGAAAGGAGCATGCCTTGCCTACTCCCATGGCTTCAACATCGTCGAGGAAGGCATGCAGATCCGTGAGGATCTTACCGTCATCATGGTAGCGCCCAAATGTCCCGGCACAGAAGTCAGGGAAGAATACAAGCGCGGTTTCGGCGTCCCGACCCTAATAGCCGTTCACCGTGAGAACGACCCCAATGGCAATGGTCTCGAATTGGCCAAGGCCTATGCAGCAGCCACTGGTGGTCACAGGGCCGGCGTGCTGGAATCTTCGTTCGTTGCGGAAGTCAAATCAGACCTGATGGGCGAACAGACCATACTCTGCGGCATGCTGCAGACTGGTTCTATTCTGCTTTACGAGCGCATGGTGTCCCTTGGTATTGACAGTGCATACGCTTCCAAACTGATTCAGTACGGCTGGGAAACAGTGTCAGAAGGCCTCAAGCAAGGTGGCATTACCAATATGATGGACCGTCTCGACAACCCTTCAAAAATCCGGGCTTTTGAAGAATGCGAAATGCTCAAGGACATCCTGCGTCCTCTGTTTGAAAAACACATGGACGACATCATGGAAGGCCATTTTTCTGCCGGCATGATGGATGACTGGGCCAATGATGATGCCAAACTGCTCGGCTGGCGCGAAGCAACAGGCAAGACTGCCTTTGAACTTTCCTCAACAGAAGGCGCCCCCCAGATCAGTGAGCAGGAATACTATGATCATGGCATTCTCATGGTGGCGATGGTCAAGGCAGGCGTTGAACTCTGTTTTGAAACTCTTACCGCAGCAGGTGTAATAGCAGCTTCGGCCTATTATGAGTCTCTGCATGAGGTTCCCCTTATTGCCAACCTGATTGGCCGCAAGAAGCTTTACGAGATGAACAAGGTAATATCAGATACTGCAGAATACGGCTGCTACCTGTTTGCCAATGCTGCAGTACCAATGCTGAAAGACTATATGAATACCGTTACAACAGAAGTCATTGGCGAAGGTGTCAAGGTCAGGGACAACGGCGTTGATGACAGGCAGCTCATCAGTGTCAACCATGCCATTCGCAACCATCCAATTGAAACAATTGGCCATAGCCTGCGTGGGCATATGACTGATATGAAAAAAGTAGTCTAGTTTCCGGAATCAAAACCCTGAAACAGAAAAGCCGCAGTGGTTTCACTGCGGCTTTTTCAATTGCGGAACCAAAAATTGCAGACAATAAAAAGCCAGGTTTTTGACCTGGCTTTACCTGTGTTATTTACAGACTGGTAATCTGCGACAGTATGTTCTTCTTATTGTGTACTGGAGAATGCGAAATGCTACAGACTCAGTACCTTTTCCCCTCTTGCTATTCCTGATACACCTGACCTTACCACTTCCAGAATCGGAGTCCCGGCAAGGGCAGCTATGAATCCGTCCAGCTTGTCGCTGGTTCCTGTAAGCTGGATAGTATACATGGTTGGCGTAATGTCTACCACCACCCCACGAAATATATCTGCTACGCGCTTTAATTCAGCTCTCTGGGCCCCTGTGGCCTTTACCTTTATCAGCATCATTTCACGCTCGATATGTGCTCCTTCAGTAAGATCCACAAGTTTCGCCACATCTACAAGCTTGTTCAGATGCTTGATGATCTGTTCAATTTTTCTGTCATCACCCACAGTTGTCAGTGTCAGCCTGGACAGACTCTCATCTTCAGTCGGTGCAACAGTCAGCGAATTGATGTTGTAGTTTCGCTGGGAAAACAGCCCTACTACCCTGGACAGAGCACCCGGCTGGTTTTCCATGAGTATGGAAATAATACGTCTCATCGTCAGGTCCTCTCCGTCTTGCTCAGGAACATTTCACTCATATACCCGCCTCGAATTGCCATCGGGTAAACATGCTCTTCCGGATCCACAGCGATATCGATAAAGACCAGTTTGTCTTTCATTGCAAATGCTTCAGCCATTTTGGACTTCAACTCACTGAGCTTTTCAATTTTCACACCAGCATGCCCGTAGGACTCTGCCAGTTTCACGAAATCAGGCAGTGAATCAGCGTATGTGCTATGCGAGTGACGGCCACCATACTGCATGTCCTGCCATTGCTTGACCATGCCAAGAGCCTTGTTGTTCAGGTTGACTATCTTCACAGGCAATGCGCACTGCCTGCAGGTAGCCAATTCCTGGATATTCATCTGGATACTGCCTTCTCCGGTTACACAGGCAACTACTGCCTGGGGAAAAGCCAGCTGAACACCCATGGCGGCAGGCAGACCGAAGCCCATGGTCCCCAAACCACCCGAGTTGATCCAGCGCCTCGGCTTGTCAAAATGATAATACTGGGCGGCAAACATCTGATGCTGTCCCACATCCGAAGTAATATACGCATCACCCCCGGTAACCTCGAACAGCGCCTGGATTGCCTGCTGGGGTTTGATCACATCATTGTCCGCGTTTGCAACCGCCAGGCACTTGCGGGCACGCCAGTGATCAATTTTTTCCCACCATGCCTTCAGGGCCTCAGAGTCAACGCCTGTTTTGCTGCTTTCAACCAGCTCAAGCATTTCTTTCAGCACAGGAGCAACAGGTCCGACAATGGGGACATGTGCAGTTACTGTTTTGGAGATCGCTGCCGGATCGATATCAATGTGCAGAATTCTGGCATCCGGACAGAACTTGCTCACATCTGAATTGGTAACACGGTCATCAAAACGTGCGCCAACAGCAAGAATCACATCGGACTCATGCATGGCCATGTTGGCCTCATAAGTGCCGTGCATACCCAGCATGCCGAGGAATTGTTTGTCCGTAGCCGGATAGGCACCAAGGCCCATCAGGGTATTGGTTACCGGGTAGCCCAGTTTTCTGACCAGCGCAGTCAACAGTTCAGCGCCTTCTCCCTGAATAACACCACCACCGCTGTAGATCACAGGTTTGCGAGCTTCCATCAGGATTTCGACTGCTTTCTTGATCTGACCGGAGTGTCCCTTTACCGGTGGGGAATATGACCTGATCCTGACTGCCTCCGGATAGCTGTATTCAAACTTCACGGACGGGTCCGTAATGTCCTTGGGAATATCAATCACAACCGGTCCCGGACGACCTGTAGTTGCAATGAAAAATGCTTTCTTGATGGTCTCCGGAATTTCCTGGGGTGTCTGAACCATGAAGCTGTGCTTCACAATGGGTCTGGAGACGCCGATCATGTCGGTTTCCTGGAATGCATCAGACCCAATGGCATCGCTGGCCACCTGGCCGGAAATCACTACCATTGGTATGGAATCCATGAATGCTGTCGCAATACCGGTAATCGCATTGGTAGCACCGGGACCGGAAGTTACCAGTACCACACCTGGTTTCCCTGTAGCCCTGGCATAACCGTCTGCAGCATGGGTTGCAGCCTGCTCATGCCGGACCAGGATATGTTCAACCTTGTCCTGGTTGAAGATCGCATCATAGATATGGAGTGCCGCCCCACCGGGGTAGCCGAATATAAGTTCAACGCCTTCATCGTGCAGGGCACGGATCAGGGCATCGCCTCCTGATAATTGAGCCACTTAAGGTCACCTCTTCGAATCAGTTTCTGTTGACAACAAATACAATAATCCATGCACGGCATGAATCTGCATACAAATCTGCTTCATGTATCGAGTTAGGCTCGGGTCGAACCTGTTGACCCATGGCGGGATTCGCCATCAGGAAGATGATGTTCTGCAGGTAATAAAAACCTGGCAGATCGATCAAGCGGGTCTTTGGCAATAATCAGCTTCAGTCAACTGATCCGCGGATTTCTCGCAAACTTCTACGCAACCTGCCGCAGAAATCGTTGCGGGAAACGTGTCGAATGGTAATCAACGTGTCCGCACTCCAAGTCAGGGCGCACATTATGGTCAGATAGTGCCGCTTGTCAAGATCCTGTCAGGGATAAGTGGCTGTCTCTTCAGCACTTTCCAGAATTCTCAACAAGTTTTCACCCCACAGTTTGGCTATATCTTCCTCGCTGTAGCCTCGCCGAACCAACTCCACTGTGACATTGAGTGTCTCATCAGCACCATTCCAGCCGTCTATCCCACCACCACCGTCAAAATCGGAGGAAATACCGACATGATCGATACCAATCAGCTCAACTGCATAATCGATATGGTCTGCCAGATCAGTCACATTTGCCCTGCCTTCAGCCACCAGATAGCTGTTGAAACCCACAATCTGGATTACGCCACCGTTGTCGCGCAAGGCAAGAAGCTGTTCATCGTCCATGTTGCGGGGATGGTCAGTCAGAGCACGAACACTGGAATGAGAGGCAATCACTGGCGCTTTTGAGTGCATGGTCGCATCCATCATCGTCTTTTTGGAGACATGGGAAACATCCACCAGGATGCCGGTCCGGTTCAGCTCTTCCACCACTTCAAAACCGAAGGCGCTCAACCCGCCATGTTCTTCAGGCACATCATTGAGGCGTTGCTGGGGCTGTGCAGAGTCGCCTATATCGTTATGCCCGTTATGTACCAGGGTCATATAGCGGGCACCTCGATCACGAAAATCCTGCAGCAAAGAGATATCAGTCCCGATGGCGTAACCGTTTTCAATCCCTATGAACGCCACCAACTTGCCCTGGGCATGCAGCGCCCTGGCCTCTGCCGCAGTTGTAGCCAAACCAATACGGTCCTCATAAAGGGCATCTGTCATTCTGTGTATGGCATCAAACTTGGTCAGTGCATCCGCCTTTGAGGACAAATAGTTCGCTTCGGTCCTTTCAGTCTGCCCCACATAGACAATAAAGAATGCGGCGTCCAGACCGCCGGCATCCATCTTGTCAAGATTGACCTGACCGTCTGCATATCCCGGCATGTAGGCACTGGAGGCAAAATTGAGAGGAATATCTGCATGGGTATCAATACTAAGTACACGGTCCTGTATTTCCCGGGCACGCCGGACCAGTTCATCTTCACTGGCAGCAACTGCACCCTGACAATGCAAGACCAGGAGTGAAAGAAACAAAGGGGTGCGCAGGATGCAAGCAGGCATGAGAATCTCCAACTGAAAATACCGGAAAAGCTGTGTTTGCGGCATGCAAAGCCAAAAACGAGCAATAATCAGACCAGAATGGTCAGTGTGTCATTGCATAAATTACGTAATTGACAGCAAAACGATAAGCCAATGCGGTCATCGGTTCCGGATACCCCGGTGTGTCGGCATGTTCCCACGCATCACCAAGATCCATGTTGTGGTTGATGGCAACCAGCAGGCGACCATCATCATCGAATATGCCACGCCAGTGCGGATCGTAACCGTCACGTTCGTAGGTTACGCCGCTGTAAAGGCTTGCCAGTCCGGGAATCTGGACTTTCTCATCAAGATCATAAAGCACATGGAAAACCTCATGATCCTCGGCTATATCCACTATTGGCCTGTCAGGAAAAACACGCTGCATGGTAGTAATGAACCCGCCCCATTCCTGGGAACCATGGAAATCATCCACCATCAGAAATCCACCCCTGAGCAGGTAGTCGCGCATTATCAGGGCTTCATCGTTGGACAGTGACCACCGCCCTACTTCAACGGCATAAAGCCAGGGATAATCGAATACGTTGCCTTCTGTAAGGCTGATACGCTCTCCACCCTGACCGTTGTAGATACTTACCCTGGCTCCGTCTACGCGTGTCAGTCTCGTGACTCCTTCCATGAAAAAATGCTCAGCTTCCGGCCAGTCAGTGGTCCAGCTTCCACGCCCCCTGAATCCCCGGTCAGCACCATTACCGCCATAAATAAGCCGGGCAAAGTGGAATTCGGAACCATCAGTGTCGGCGTCATTGTTACCCGCCAGTGAAGGTTGGTTCTGGAAAGGCATACGCTGGGCAAGAAGCTGACCCGCTGGCAGTGCAAACAAAGCCATCAACAGCACAAATGCAGGCAACCTGTTTCGCAATGAAGGCAATTTGACGTCCCTTGTAGACCTTGAACTCTCTCAAATATAAACCAGCAACCAGCCAATTGAAACGTCAAACTTCTCTGGCACTCAGAACCTTGAGGTATAATTGAATCTCAGAGACAGATCAGCATTGACAGAATGGAAGGTATTGTCCTTGTCAGGATCACTGTCTCCTTTGTAGAGCAAAATGAAAGCCTGTTTTCCTGCCTAAGTTTTCCATTGCAGTAGGCCGTTGATCCCGACAACCCCGGAAACATTGTCATACTGTCCTTGCTTGCACATTCCAGGCATGCCCGGACTCATTTTCATTCCCAGGCCAGACTGATGTCGAAAGAATCGTAGTACTGTTTTTCCTGTTCCAGACCATCGAGAGTCAACGGATGATCT
>JAURLQ010000029.1 GCA_030831125.1 Gammaproteobacteria bacterium | reverse complement strand
TTCCGGATATTCAATCCGGTGACCCAATCAAAGCGATTTGACCCGGATGGCAATTTCATCAGGAAATTTCTCCCCCAGTTGAAGGAACTGGACAGCCGGAGTATTCATGAGCCTGGTATCCTGGCTCCTGAAACCTATCCTATGCCGATAGTTGATCTGGGTTTTGGCAGGGAAAGGGCACTAAATGCCTTCAGGACAGGCAGGGATCAGGCACTGTAAAGCATGAGTGATCGTGTTAAAGCTGATCCGAATGGATCAGCCATACCTGGGGCGGTTTATCAAGGGCATCAGGAGTCTCAGCAACCAGTTGCTCATGACAATAGGGGCACCAAGTGAAACCAGACACAGACAATCCTCGTTCTGTGAGGCTACTGGCTGGTGGGTTTCCCCGGGGGTTCTGACGATAAAGTCGCCAATTCCATAATTGTCTTCACTGTCGGAAAAACTGCCTTTGAGGATTACGGTAATTTCATCACCAACGTGTTTGTGATGGGGTACGCGACTGCCTGCCCTGATATTCAGAAGGCTGGATTCGTGTTTTGCGTCACTTACCGGAAGACGGCTGTAGCTGAAAAACCTGCCTATTTTCTGCCATGACAGATTGTCCAGACTCCCTCGGGCCAGCTTGGCTACTGCACGAGGCAGTTCTTCCCGTTTGGGCTGGTTTTTTTGCGGGTAATCAGGTGTTGCATCTGTAGAGGATTGCGGGGGCAGCACTTCAATTTTTCCCAGCAATCGGTCGAAAGCACTGGCAGAAGGTGCTGCAGGATGCTGCAGCAGGAACAGTTCCGAACCCAGTTGGGTCAGCTCCCTCATCCGTGTTCTGCAGGCAGCGCAGTAATGCAGATGTGCTGACACACACAATGCCTGGGCGCGGGGAAGAGTGCCGGCTGAAAAGTCGGTCAGAAAGCGCGCATCAGGATGATATTTCACCATGGTTTTGCTCTCATTATTCATCTGTCTAGTATCAGTTTCATTTTGGTCATGGCCAGTCGTACACGCGATTTCACAGTGCCCAGTGGCAATCCGAGCTCTGCAGCCACTTCACTGTGGGATTTGTCCTCGAGATATACTTTCTTGAGGATGAATGCCTGCTCAGACGGTAGTTTCAGCAGTGATTCCCTGATCATCGTCCGGGTACGCTGCTGTACGAGTTGGTTGAAAACATCACTGTTTTCATCCTCGAACCACAGGTCTTCCATATCCAGACTGTCGTCGTTACTGTCATCTGCATGGATGGAGACAGTATTGACAATATGCCTGCTCGATTTTCTCAGCAGGTCTACACGCATATTCCGCGCTATAGTGAATATCCATGTTGAAGGGCTGGCCAGGTTGGCATCAAAGGTTGATGCTCGGGTCCAGACTTTCAGCATGGTTTCCTGTACCAGCTCTTCCGAAAAAACTTCGGGCTGTTCCAGGGCGGGAACCTTGTATGCAAAGGACTTTATCAGAGGTGCAAAGTGGTCAAACAACTGACGAAAAGCCGCTTTGTCACGATCTTCGGCCACTCGGGCAATACAGGAAGTCCAGAGGCCGGAGTTGTCCTCGGGATAGGCTAGTTCTTCGCTGTATTCGCTCTGGTTCATAGGTGTCCCCAGGTCTCAACTTCTGACCGATTGGGGCATTGTACGGGATCCCTGTCACGGCAGATCACAGAAAGAAAATGATTTTCGTTAATCCGACCCTGATGGGCTCGCGTATAGTCAACATCATTTTCATGGATATTCATCATGCAAGCTCAACCGGTAGAAACAAAATCCGCCCAGGACGCTGTCAATTCCCGCTATGTGCTGGGCAGACTGAAGCTCTTTTACCAGCAGTTTTCCACTGAAAGTCTGGCTTCCCTTGATGAGATATACACCCCCGACATTGAATTCCGGGACCCTGTACATGTTATCAATGGTTCACTGGCAGTGAAGAACTATCTGCGGACCATGGCGGCCGGATTGACCCATTATCGTATCCGTTATCTGGATGAAGTACTCAGCGATAATGCTGCCAGCCTGCTCTGGGAAATGGAATATGGCCATCCGCGGATCAAGGGCGGACGCGTTCTGGTAATTCGGGGTAGTACTTTCGTGAAGTTTACCAGCCGGATCTATTACCATGAAGACACCTACGACCTTGGTGCCATGGTGTACGAGCAGATTCCTGTGCTGGGCGCCCTTGTTCGCAAGGTGAAACAGCGCATGTCAGGCAAGCCGCGCTCATGAAGGGGCATCAGAAAACACTCAATTGCTGGGTTACCGGCGCCAGTAGTGGCCTCGGCAGGGAGATCGTGTTGCAGCTGGCAAAAAAAGGTCATCGTGTCTATGCCACAGCCCGGGATGCCGCCGCACTGGATGCGCTCAGTGCTGCTTATCCGGCGTGCATAGTCCCGCTTGCCTGCGATGTCACCGACGAACAAGCCATGTCGGGCCTGCTTGCGCAGGCAGAGGGCCTGCAGCATCTGGATGTTTTGATTCTTTCGGCAGGAATCTGTGAATACGTTGATGTGCCGGATATTGACACGTCCCTGATCAGGCGGGTGATGGAGACCAATTTTTTCGGTGCAGTAAATGCCTGCAAGGCTGCATTACCATGGTTGAAAAAAGCAGTCGGGTCGGAATTCAAGCCCAGGATCATAGGCATCAGTAGTCTCAGCACAGTCACCGGATTTCCGCGTAATGAAGCTTATGGCAGCTCCAAGGCAGCTTTTGAGTATTTTCTGGATGCCCTGCGTTGTGACATTGGTCATCAGATACAGATTACAACGGTAAGACCCGGCTTCATCCAGACGGCACTGACAGCAAAAAACGATTTTCCGATGCCATTTTTGATGCAGGCAGATGAAGCTGCAAATCAGGTTGTAAGCAGAGTAGAACAGGGCAGGCTCCGATTTGCCTTTCCCTGGCAGCTGGATTGGATGCTGGGTATTGCCAGGATGTTTCCCCGTTTGTGGTATGGGCCGGTGATGCGGCAATTGTTGCAAAAAAGCAGGACTAACACATGAAAGTTGCAGTTATAGGAAGCGGCATATCCGGTATGAGCGCGGCATGGTTTCTGAGCAGGGACAATGAGGTCCACCTTTATGAGGCAGACAGCAGGCTGGGTGGCCACACGGCAACCATTGATGTAAACACTACTGATGAATCGCTGGCCATCGACACAGGGTTCATTGTGTTCAACGACTGGACCTATCCGAACTTTATTGCATTGATGAACGAAATCGGTGTCAGCAGCCAGCCGACCAACATGAGTTTCAGTGTGTCAGACAGACAAAGTGGTCTTGAATATGCAGGTTCAGGATTGGACACCCTGTTTGCCCAGCGCAGGAATCTTGTTTCTCCCCGTTTTCTGCGCATGCTGTGGGATATTGTGAGGTTCAATTCAAAGGTGGAACAGGATCTTGTCGCCAGACCGGAACTTGCCTCATGGACCCTCGGTGCCTATTTGCATGAATATGGGTATTCCCGTTCCTTTTGCACCAGCTACCTGATTCCGATGGGTGCCGCCATCTGGTCTTCAGGCAATGCTGTAATGGAAGAGTTTCCACTGGAGTTCTTCGTGCGGTTTTTCCGTAATCACGGCTTGCTAAACATTCGCAACAGACCTCAGTGGCATGCAATAAGAGGGGGCTCAAGAAGCTATATTTCGCCTTTGACTACGCCATACAAGGATGGCATCAGACTGGGAGCCCCTGTACAACAGGTCATGCGTCAACAGATGCATCAGGGACGCATGCAGGTTTGTGTCAGCAGCAAGGGCCATCATGAATTCTATGACGAGGTGGTATTTGCCTGCCATAGTGATCAGGCTTTGCGACTTCTCGCAGACCCTTCCAGGGATGAAAGTACTGTACTTGGCGCCATTCCCTATACACGCAATGAAGTTGTGCTGCATCGGGATATTGCACTTTTGCCTGCAAGCAAAAAGGTATGGTCAAGCTGGAATGTACTTTTGAATGGCGAAGACACGCAGCTGCCTGTGCTGACCTACAACATGAACATACTGCAACATCTCCAGAGCAGACATACCTGGTGCGTTACCCTCAACAGCACAGACACGATAGACCCTGCCCTGATCCATGGCATTTACGAGTATGAGCACCCACTTTTCACGATTGATGGCATCAAGGCTCAAGGGCGCTGGCATGAAATCAATGGAGTGAACAATACCTGGTTCTGTGGTGCCTGGTGGCGATATGGCTTCCATGAAGATGGTGTATGGAGTGCCAAGCGTGTGGCAGACGGCCTGAAATTTCAAAAACCCATGCCAATGGCACTGGCTGGCTGAGTTCCTGTTATGTTGAAAAGCGCTGTATATACAGGAGAAGTCAGTCATTGCCGGTATCGGCCAGTGCTACATTTTTTCCGTTACCGTCTCGCAATGATATATCTTGATCTTGATGAAATTGATGATGTGGTTGCGCTTTCTGCCTTGTGTTCAAGGGAAAAATTCAATCTCCTGGGTTTTCGACGAGCTGATTATCTGGGTGATCCGGATATTCCGCTCAAGGAAGCAGTAGTTGCTGAAATTCGCAAATCAACAGGGACTGCCTTCAAGGGGCGAGTAAGGATGCTCAGCAACCTGCGGCATTTCGGTTACCTGATCAATCCAATAACCTGCTATTACTGTTTCGACGACTCCGAAAAACTCCGCTTTGTTGTGGCAGAAGTAACCAATACACCCTGGGGCGAAAGACAGGTTTACGTGTTGCCATGTGGTAGTGAAGAGGCCAGGGGCGTCTGGTTCGAAAAAGCCATGCATGTCTCTCCATTCATGGGGATGGAGATGAAGTATCGTTGGCACCATGACACTCCATCGGCACAGCTGAAGCTGATCATCGAAAACCATGACCAAAGAGGCCGTCTGTTTCTTGGGAAGTTGCTGCTCGAGCGCAAATCAATGAGCAGGGCAACCATGCGACATCTGGCTCTTGATTATCCATTCATGACATTCAGTGTGCTTGTCGGTATCTACTGGCAGGCATTCAGGTTATGGCTGAAAAAAGTACCGTTCCAGCCCCATCCCGCCAGGGTAAGGGCAAATGACCAAATTACAAATAACAGGAGGATCAGTCCTTGAAATCCATCGTACTCAACCAGGAAAAATTTGTAGCGAGAAGGTATCTCCTGTCGGAAAGTCTGGCGCGCAGGGCAGTATTGAAGCAGTTGACCCGTTTGCGTGATGGCTGTCTTCTGGTGGAAGAAGGCAGCGAAGTGCAATGCTTTGGACAGGGCAGGCATGAAGCAGGGCTTTTGGCTTCAGTCAGGATCAATAATCCTTCTGCCTGGCTTGCTATTTTCCACAGTGGTTCACTGGGTGCTGGTGAAGCTTACATGCAAGGTAGTTGGGATACGCCGGATCTGCTCAAGGTAATCAGGATATTTTTGCGCAACATGCCACTGCTTGAACAGATGGATGCTTCAGCCAGCCTTGCGGGAAGGATGGGGGCAAAACTGTTCCATAGGTGCCGCCGCAACACGCTGGGTGGTTCGCGTCGCAATATTGCAGCCCATTATGATCTGAGTAACGATTTCTTCGGTCTGATACTCGACAAGAGTATGGCTTATTCCGCAGGCATCTTCAGGCACGACAGCGATACACTCGAGACTGCCTCCCATGAAAAGTTCAAACACATTTGCGAAAGGTTGCAACTGGGGCCGCAGGACCACCTGCTGGAAATAGGCACCGGTTGGGGTGGCCTTGCCATTCATGCTGCACGACATTACGGTTGCAGGGTTACCACTACCACCATATCCAAGGAACAGCATGCTTATGCAACAGAATGGGTCCGGCGCGAAGGATTGCAGGACCGGATAACCCTGCTTCTCAAGGATTACCGGGAGCTGGAGGGCAGTTTCGACAAGCTGGTCTCTGTGGAAATGATCGAGGCTGTCGGTCCGCAGTACTACAGTGAATATTTCTCACGTTGTTCGAGTCTGCTCAAACCCGAAGGGCTGATGCTTATCCAGGCCATCACGATATCCGACCAGCGTTATGAGCAGTCACTGGGTAATACCGATTTCATCAAGCGCTATATATTCCCGGGTGGGCAGCTGCCTTCAAATGCCATAATCTGCAGTCATCTGGCGGAAGATACCGACATGCAACTGATCGGACTTGAAGACATTACGCGTGATTATGCGCTTACCCTTCAGGCCTGGACCGAACGTTTCAACAGCAAGTTGGCAGATGTGAGAAAACAGGGCTTCAATGAAACCTTCATTCGTATGTGGCGTTATTACATGGCCTTCTGCGAAGGAGGATTTCGTGAGCGGGCCATTCATACTGCCCAGTTCCTGATGGCAAAACCCCGTTTCAGAACCGTAATTGAATAGTATTTGTGTGCAGGAATGTCACAGGGACGTGATTTTTTGTTTCATCAGGAAAAGTCCATGCTGCAACAACATGAAATCAGGGAATGATTTGGTAATCCTGTTGCTGTGCCAGCGGTGACGCATCCCGGGCAGGGGCAGAGTTTGCGGGCAAGCTTCGG
>JAURLQ010000028.1 GCA_030831125.1 Gammaproteobacteria bacterium | reverse complement strand
GCGTAGGCAGCTTCATGAACAATTGTGGATGCTCAAGCAACAGTTTCAGCACCAGCGTGGTTCCCCAGGAACCTCCGGAGAAATGCGCTTTGCTTATCCCCAGGTGAGCAAGAACGTCGACATAATCGATTATGAAATGCGCAACTGATACATCCTGCATGTTGCCTTCATGTCCACTACCTGCAGAACCACGTTGCACCACCATGATCGGGAGATAGCAACTCCCTCCCAAACAAGCAATGGTCGGCTATTGGGCTGGAGGCAGTACCGGGGTGCCGTCGTCGCGGGTCACCGGCCCCCTTACCAGCATGCCGTACATGTCTGCGGCACTGGCTGCAAAGCCTTTCACAACCACCACATCGCCCACTTTGAAGGTGTCAGCGCTATAGCCCTGGCGGCGCAGGATGTTCACTGCCGGGCCACCAAAGCTGATGTCCCAGTCATGGGTTTGACCATCGGCGCCGGTTACTTCCAGGATCAGGATCGGGTGTGGATTGACGAACCGCCACTGTTTTACCTTGCCGGTAATTTCAGCAGTCTCGGCTTCGTTATACAGGCCAACAGTGCTGTGATGCGCCAGGCCGGGAACGCTCAACAGCAACCAGGAGAAGCTGGCCAGTACCAGCGATTTGACAAATTTCATTGCAATAATCCTCGTATCAAAGGTGCGAACGCATTGGCAGTATCCGGATCATTCCTCGATTCTGACAATCGGGGGATCTTCAGGATATATGGTGGGTGTGACCTGCAGAATCTGGCGCGACGATTCCAGATCGCAGCCCCAGGGCAAGGCCAGTGGATCCGGGCTGGGCTGTGAGCGCACCTTGTAGGTCCAGGGTTGTTCAAGGAAGAAGGTATCTTCGGTGGTTACTTCCAGAATCAGCGTTTCACCATCCCGGGTATAACGCTCGGTTACCCGTTTCTGGCTGGATGACGGAATCCTGAAGTCGCTGTTGAGGCCCATCGGGTCGAAGCTGAAGCGAGTGGTTTCTACCACCAGCGTGTCGCCCTCATAGTGGCCGGTTGAATAGCCATGATAGAAGAACTGGTTCAGCGCGGGGCGCTGGTGGCCATGGCCATCAAGCCACACCGTACGCACCACATCGTCCTTTTCATAGATAAGGGTAACGCGATCTTCCTGTTGCTGAATCTCGTGCCCATAGGGATCGGTCCAAATGTGGGGTATCGACATCGGGGCACAATCAAATTTGGGTTGGGCGACTTCATCGAAGGCATCCCGGAAGGCCTTTGCCCGCTGGGTCAGCTTTTCATCATCAAAAGCGAGCAGATAACAGCCGGTACCACTGCCATCTTCGCAGCGGCCATACAACCAGGTGCCGGTGAGGTTGGGGATATCATCTGAGGCAGCAAGGGCAGCATCCTGCCCGACAAGGCCCATTAGCAAGAGTATGGGCAGCATACATTTTTGAGGCAGGTTCCTGGTTCGGCGCATGGTTTCCCCTGTTCTGGATTCTGGTTGTTGTCTGGACCTGGGATAATTGTATGGTTCTTCAGATATGCCGGGATGATCTTAGTCAATAAGCAGGTGAAGCTACAAGCTGCATCCTGCACAAGCCGAATTATCAAAGTCGGCAGGTCCGACGTAAAGGAAGAATAAACGGCCAATACCCGGCAGTCCACTCAGTCATTGAAGCCTGAAAAATCCGAATCCCGACCTTTGCGCATGACCTTTGCACATGGTCACCAGCCCTCAATCACCTGAAGTTTCTTGGTCTGGTTCCCAAAATACCCCGCTTTCCCACCTTGCACCCGAACGCTGCCGCCCTGCAATCCTGTTGGTCGCATCGTCCCTGATGTTGCTGGTTGAAACTGTTTACCCGATCTGCGGATTGAATCAGATTCTGTTATCCACCCTGATCAGCATGTCTCTGATGCCGGGTTCGCTGCGACTGTGCCCGGCACCTGCAATCATGTGCAGCCTGTAACCGGTTTCTGCCGCCCAGCGCACTGCAATTTCCGGCCGGCACAGACTGTCATCGGCACCATGGACAAGATCGCCCATCGCCAGCCCCATTGATGCCAGCTCGCCCCTTCTCTGCCAGATTTCACAGCTTTCGAAATCATCGCCTATAGCAAGAAAAAAGCGGTTGGCATGGAAATGACAGATAGTTGCCGCAAAACCCAGGGCCTGGCGTTTGTCGGCAACGGCTTCTTCAATGTGTTGCAAGTCTGTTGCTGAGGGTTTGGCCTTTGCTGATATGAGTTCCCAGCGCCACATTCGTCTGGCAGCCTCTTCCCGGACTGCACTGTTTGTGTGTGAACCATTGATCATGAAATGGAAAGCGGCAAACGGCAGATCATCCGGTTTGCGCAGGCACACTTCATTCCAGACAGCATGTTCCCTGAAGAAGTCTTCCTGTTCGGCAATGAAACCGAAGAAAGCCTGCTGCTCCTGTTCATGGTTCGGAAAATGGGTATTGAGGCGACTGTAGCCGAACTGCAGATCCTTCTCACTGGGTATCCACAAGCCCCTGAGCGTAGGCAGCTTCATGAACAATTGTGGATGCTCAAGCAACAGTTTCAGCACCAGCGTGGTTCCCCAGGAACCTCCGGAGAAATGCGCTTTGCTTATCCCCAGGTGAGCAAGAACGTCGACATAATCGATTATGAAATGCG
>JAURLQ010000027.1 GCA_030831125.1 Gammaproteobacteria bacterium | reverse complement strand
GACATCGCTGGCCCGGTTGAAGGCTACGGTCATACCGTTGAATCCCTGCTGGAACAATTCGCCACCGACGGTGGGATCGTTCCATGCATCGGTATAGAAGCTGCGATCGATTTCAAGCGCTTCCTTGCGATCGTAATATTCGAAACCAACCGTGATATTGCCACGGCCGTTGATAACATCGGTGCCCATTATGCCTGAAACGCGGGCCTCTTCACCGCCACCAGCCTCGCTGGTGCCGTACTGCGTGTCGAATTCCAGGCCTTCGAAATCCTTACGCAGAATGAAGTTGGTCACACCAGCGACCGCGTCTGCACCGTATACCGCTGATGCGCCACCGGTAATGGTTTCAACACGCTGGATCAATGCTGACGGGATGGCATTGATGTCGGTAACCATCAACGCGTTGGTTGGCACCATACGCTTGCCATCAATCAGTACCAGGTTTCTGTTGGGGCCGAAACCACGCATGGATACGGAGGCAATGCCGAGGGTATTGACCGGCGTGGCATTGATTTCTTTTTCCGTGGTTACGGGCGAGTTGGCCGGGTTGTAATCCGGCAGCTGGTTCAGATAGGACTCGATGTTGAGACCGCTCTGCTCTTCGAACTGGGCGGCGTCGATGGTCCGGATAGGGCTGTTGGATTCGAAGTCACGGCGCACAATGCGGGAACCCGTGACAAGCACTTCTTCCAGGGCAGGATCGTCCTGGGCCCGGGCGGCATTTCCGAATCCGGCAGCCATCCCAACGGCCGCTGCTACCGAAATAGCGAGTTTGGATCTTTTTTTGAGTTTATAGGATTGGGTGTACCTCATCAGATGAGTTCTCCTTTAATTATTATTTATTGATATATCAGTGACTTACAAAGAATTTATCTTGATAAGTGTCAAGCAGTTGATACTGCCGGTAAGCTTATCCTGAAGGCATGCTTTTTTAGAGACATATAGGATCCCCATATTTTTATAATTGTCGAAACAGACAGGAAGGCATGACTGGTTGATGGCATGACTTCCAATGGCTTCTCCCCTATGGCGGGAAACCATACCATAATCTATGGTGTACACAGCCTCCATGTCCACAAATATTTCACATTTGAAGTGAAATTTATTCCCACTTTATGCTTGTTTTCAATCCACCGCTGTGTTGGTCCCGGTGTTGCCACGGATGACGGCATGGACCTCAATCGGTATTGAGCAACGCCCGACTGATAGCACTTGCATCAGGCCCCTACCGGCGCCTTGTTGAAAATGCCGAACCACGCCACCTTCTCGGTGTGCTTCTCATCGTAAGTGCAGGTCATCTCTGAGGTGAAACCGGCCAGACCAAACTGCTGGAGCTGCTGTTCAAGCTGCCGCAAAGCGTCGTCATCCAAAGCAACGCGCGATTGCTCCGTAGCGATGTCAAGTCGTAGCGTCACCGATTGGTCGAGCGCGTCGAGATCGTTCAGGCCTGGAGGCTCATCGCCGAGCAGGCTAAAGGCAAAGTCAAAATACTCGATCCCAAGGAAGATTTCTGCGCCTTGCGAAAATTCCTGCCTGCGCGCACAAACGCTTTGGAGCAAATTGTGGCGCGAAGGATCTTCTGCCGGGAGCATGACAGCTTCACGAACCTGCTCGGGCACGCGGGCGCGGACCAGGGCATCGTGATTCGCTTTTGCCACACGGCTGCTCTGTGTAATGCCGCTATCCGTACTGTGGAGTACCAGAATGAGCGTGCCGCCGGGGGCCAAAACACGTGCGGCTTCGCTCAGGGCCATATCGAATGAAGCATACTCAATGGCAAAGTTGGAAACGACGAGTTCGAAGCTATCCTTTGCAAAGGGAAGCTGCTCAGCGGCGACCTCTCCCATGAACCTGATATCGGGATGCTGGAACCGTGAACCGCCGGGAGCAATGATCTTGTCAGACGCAACAAACTTCAGCCCGCGTCCGGCTTCTGCTCCCCAAAAAGATACCTGCCCAGAGCCGCAACCGATCTCCAATACGCGCGAGCCGGCTTTGGTTGAGCCAAAGATGTCCTGCCAGAAGTACTTGATTACCTCGCCAGGGCCCCATTCGGTATTGCACGAAAAGTGATCGCTGCCGTCCAGGCGTTGCGACCACACTGACTCTTCTGAAAGAGCTGGCTTGTCTGACACCATGTTTGCTGTGCTTGTCTTGATTCAAATATGAGGAGCAGAATAGACGGATAATGTTTAGTCGTCCATGGGTGGAGGTTCACATTATTGTTGTATCTGGATCAAAGGACAAAGAGTCATTGCTCCCCAGTCAGGAAATCCGGATTCATGTCCATGATCAGGTTTCTGGGGATATACAGCAGAAAATATCTATTCCATTGATTACCTGATGCTTGATCTGGATCGAAGACCAGCTATGTTGTGTGTGCCATATAGATACCTTTACAGGTATCCGAACAAAATGCTGGAGTAACTTTTGTCACATTCTAAGCAGGATTCAACCGACACCCGAACGACTTCATTTGTCCGTTTTCATCTGAACTGGGGTCCCGTCATGCGGGCATGGCATCCTGAATACTGCTGTGTCTGCATATGCAACTGCTACTCAATCCCTTGTGTTGTCATCACTTTCATCCTTGCCCGGTTAATACAATCTGACAGGAAAAAACTGCAACATCGTATCAATGGTGCCGGTAGTCGGAATCGAACCAACGACCTTCGCATTACGAATGCGCTGCTCTACCAACTGAGCTATACCGGCCAGGTCGCGAATATTACCAGATTACTTGTCTTTCCCCAGCCACAGTACACGATAAAGATCACGCCTGCGGTCCAGATAATTCCGCACCGAACCTTCATTCTGGAGGATCTTTAGCTGTTCGAGATCCAGATCCACGATCAGACACATTTCGGTATTCGGTGTGGTTTCGGCAACGATGGCGTCGTGCGGAAAAGAAAAATCTGACGGCGAGAAAACCGCCGACTGCGCATACTGGATATCGAGCTGTTCAACCTTGGGCAAATTACCAACACTGCCAGCTATCGCTACATAGCATTCGTTTTCAATGGCCCTGGCCTGTGCACAGCGCCTCACACGCAGATAGCCGTTCTTGGTGTCGGTCCAGAAAGGCACAAACAAAATCTGGATTTCCTCTTCGGACAGCAGACGACCCAGCTCAGGGAATTCAACGTCATAACAGATCAACACGCCTATCTTGCCGAAATCGGTATCAAAGGCCTTGAGCCTGTCGCCACCCTGCATGACAAAGTCGCGCTTTTCACCAGGGGTAGGATGCAGTTTGTACTGCTTGTCTATGCTGCCATCGCGCAAACATACATAGGCCACGTTGTAGAGTTCATTGTCTTCCACCAGGGGCATGGAGCCTGCAATGATGTTGATGTTGTAGGAAATTGCCATTTTCGAAATGGCTTCCACGATGGCCGGCGTATGGTTGGCCAGCTCCCACATGGCATCGACCAGGCTCAGCTCCGGTTTCAGCCCCATCAGGGGCATGTTGAAGAACTCGGGAAACAGTGCAACATCACATTTGTAGTCTGAAAGGGAGTCGACAAACGACTCTACCTGCTGCATCAGTTCCTCAAGTGAATTGAAGTAGCGCATTTGCCACTGCACACAGCCCACCCGGGCACTTTTCTTGAGATTGCCGATGAGCCTGGATTCTTCAGGATCAAAATGGATGTTGTGCCACTGCAACAGGGTAGCGTATCCCATGGACTCCTTGTCGGAGGGCAGATAGGCCCTGAGCAGACGTTTGACCTCAAAGCCATTGGAAAGCTGGAAGGTCAGAATGGGATCGTAAATATCCTTGGATTTGACCTGCTCGATGTATTCATAGGGGCTGATTTTGTCTGCATATTTGCTGTAACCGGAAATTCTCCCACCTGCCATGATCGACTTGAGGTTGAGATTTATGCAAAGCTCCTTGCGGGCCTCATAAAGCCTGCGACCCAGACGCAGATTCCGGTAATCGGGTGACACAAATACCTCTACGCCATACAGCACATCGCCATTGGGGTCATGGGTGGTGAGATAGGCATTGCCGGTAATCTCGTCATAGGTATGCAGATCGCCGAACTTTTCGTAATCAACAATCACGGCAAAGGCAGCAGCCACAACCCTGCCCTTGTCTTCAATACAAATCTGCCCTTCCGGAAAAGCCGCAAGCTGGGCAAGATATTTCTTCTCCGAAATGGGACCACCAAGACCGGCATAGATGTCGTTCATCATTGCCTGGATATCGGCATAGTCTTGCGGTTTGAGATTCCTGAGTTCCAGCTTGTGTTTGGGGCTTTCGGGCGATGTCTTCGGTTTCCTGGTAGTCATACTTCTCACTACTTCTTCAAATGAATTGGCAATTCTATGCTTTTGTAGCTGAACTGTCAGAACCCCTGTGCATCCATGCAGGAAACCATAACGTAAAAGGGGCCAAAGATATCGCTGAATGTTCCTGCTGGTGCTGGGCCTGTGGACAATGTTCTAATTGGCAGCTTGTGCCTGCAACACTACTTTAATCTATATTTAACTTTAATTTCACCTTGTATCATATTGTTTAATGAAAGATATTGAAGCTCTTGCTACTTCCAGTCCGCAATGGGACAAAGCTCACCCCTACCCCGCCAGACTTGCTGTTCGCAGAGAGCTGACCACTGCTGCATCAGACAAGGACGTACGGCATTTTGAACTTGATCTGGGCGACTCGGGAATTACCTGGCAACCCGGTGATACGGTGGGGGTGCTGGTAAGAAACAGTACAGTACTGGCTGAAGAAATTCTCGCAGCCTGCGGAGTTTCAGCAGCCAGCATTGTTGCTGACGAACATTACAGTGGTCCTGTAATCACTGCGCTTGAGGAACTCCGGGAGCTCACCCAGGTACACCCCGGTTTTATCAAGCGCTACGCTGCCTGCAGCAGTGCTGCAGCACTTGGGGAAATTGCGGCAAATCCTACCCTTATGCGCGAGTATGTTGCCAGTCGCCAGATCGTCGATGTCATAAAGGAATATCCTGCCACTCTTACGGGTGAACAGCTGCTTTCATGCCTGAGACAACTCATGCCCAGGCAGTATTCGATTGCTTCATCACAGCGTACGCGACCACTAACAATAGACCTGACCATCAACATGGTGCGCTATCCCCAAGGTGACTCATGGCGCTATGGTGCCGGTTCTCATTATCTGGGCTGGCAACTGGAAATAGGCGATCCACTGCCTCTGTATGTGGTCCCCAATGCCGGATTTCGTTTGCCTGCCGACGACAGCATTCCCGTAATCATGATAGGCCCCGGTACCGGCATTGCGCCCTTCAGGGCTTTTCTGCAGGAAAGGCATGCCCGCCAGGCCAGAGGCCCCAACTGGCTGTTTTTCGGCAACCCCCACAGGGCAAGCGACTTTCTCTATGGCGATGAACTGCTGACTTTCGCGCATGAGGGCATACTGACTCAGCTGGACCTTGCCTTTTCCCGCGACCATGCTGAAAAACGCTATGTGCAGCATCTGATGTTTGAACAGGGAGAGCAGTTCTATGCATGGTTGCAACAGGGTGCACATGTCTATGTTTGTGGTGATGCCAAACACATGGCTGAAGATGTTCAACAGGCACTGTTGGCTATTATCGAATCACAGGGCGGCATGGACAGCACAGCTGCCCGCCAGTACCTGGTCAATCTTCGCAAGGCTGGACGTTACCAGCGTGATGTCTACTGAGCGGTCTTGCATATGCATATCGTGATTACAGGTGCCAACGGATTTATCGGCAGACATCTTGTCGAACGTCTGTTGTCTCTTGCCGGCGATACAGGCAGCCCGTTTGCATATGCCGACATTACGGCACTTGACCGCTCATTCTCCCATCTTCAGGCCCGGGACAAACTGCGCCTGGTGCCGGGCAGTTTTGCAGACCAGGCAATACTTGAGGATGCTTTGCAACAACCGGCAGATCTGGTTTTCCATCTGGCATCCGTACCCAGCGGCATGAGCGAACAAGACCCTGATCTGGGCCTGGCTGTGAATGTGCATGGAACTCTGGACCTGCTCAATGCCCTGAGAAACCAGCAAAACTGCCCTGCTGTGGTTTTTGCCAGCTCAATAGCTGTTTATGGTCGCCCTGAAGCAACACTGGTAACAGATGACACACTGCCGAATCCCACCCTGAGCTATGGTGCCCACAAGGTGATGGGAGAAGTACTGGTCAATGACTACGCAAGACGTGGCTGGATAAAAGGCTGCTCCTTGCGGCTGCCAGGAATTGTCGCACGCCCGCCAGAAGACAATGGCGCTGTTTCCATATTCATAAGCGATCTCATTCGTTGCATGTATACCGGCAACAGCTTCGTATGTCCGGTATCGGAACAGGCCTGCAGCTGGCTGATGTCGGTGCAATGCTGTGTGGACAACCTGCTGCATGCAGCACTGACTGAGTTTGATGCCCGCCGCACCTGGATGCTGCCGGCACTGCGCGTCAACCTCAAGGAACTGGCAAGGGTTTCAGCCCGGCTGGGAGGCTATGAAGAGAGTCTTGCAGGACTTGTTGTGTGGAAACCGGATCCGTGGGTTGAGTTCAATTTCGGATCCTATCCGCCCCTGCAGCTGCCGCAGGCCGAAGCTGCGGGATTTCGTGCTGATGTCTCTGTTGAGCAACTGGTTCTGGGGGCGCTAACAGGCCTGGTCAACTGAATTACTGGTCGTTCATGTTGTAACGGCCAAACCTGAAGGCCGTGGCACTGATACCGATTTCCTTCAGAAAGATCAACAGTCCGGCAATCAGACACAGCAGTCCGATAACAAACAATACTGCGATAAAGTACTGCAAGCCCAGATCAAGCAAAACATCCATGAACAGACTCACGATCACGAGACACACAAACAGCGCGCTGATCGTACACAAACTGATCGCGCGATGGATGAGCTTGGCCCTGACAGCAAGCTGAAGCTGTTCCATGTCGCTTTCCTGGTCGACCTCTTCCTGTCCGTCATGAAGCTCGTTCAGCCTGCGACCCCGATCGATGATACGCCCCATGCGCAGCGACAGGACATTGAGCGCACCACTGATACCAGCAATCAGAAAAACCGGCGCTACCGCCAGTTCAATGACATGCGAAATACCATCCGACAGGAAACTTTCCATTACGCTGCCCTTGTTTCAGTGATGGTGTCCACCCGGTCCGTGGGCATGGCCATGCGCCAGTTCCTCTACTGAAGCTGCCCGCACCTCCGCAACATCAACATCAAAAACCAGTGTTTTGCCTGCCATGGGATGATTGGTGTCTACCGTAGCCATGGTATGACCTACTTTCAACACAGTTACCTGCTGGTGCCCCTGTTCGGTATGGATGACTGCCTGCATGCCGGGCTTCCAGTTTCTGCCACCCTTGAGCTGACTGATGGGTACACGCTGTTCGCTGTCTGTCCTGAGTTCCCCGAAGGCATCTGCAGGCATCAGGGTAACAGTGAATTTCTCTCCCACAGTCTTGCCTTCCATTGCCGATTCCAGCCCGGGCAGCAAGCTGCCATGCCCGTGAAGATAGGTCATTGGATCGGATCCGGCAGAGCTTTCCAGCTCAATGCCTGTTTCATCCTTGAGTACATAGTGAAAACTTGCAACACAATCCCGGGTAATCTGCATGGTTTCTGGTCACCTGACATTAAAGATGGGGGATTATCCCGGAAAACGCTTTTCACTCCCAGTATTTGTGTGTGTGCAATTACAGGGTTTATTAAGGATTCCTTACGTCCAGCGATTACAGTTGACAGCACTTGCATGGTTAACAGGCCTAGAATGCGCGGCCTGTGAACATACAAGCTACAGTTCAATGAAGCTTTTTGCCCCAGCGATGAAAATCGCCGCCTTCGTCATGCTGATGTGGGGCAGCATCATGTTGCTGCCGGCCATGCTCAGTCTGGACAACTGGGCAGAAAGTCTTGATTTCATTGGCAGTGCTGCTACCTGCTATGTGCTTTCCATGGTGTTTTACCACTACGGCAGAAAAACACCCAAAAATCTCCAGCCCCGCGCCCTCTTCATGATCACGGCCTTCAATTGGCTTCTGTTGTGCCTGACAGGTGCATTGCCCTACTGGTTTTCAGATCTTGATATCGGTTTTACCGACAGTCTGTTTGAAAGCATTGCCGGGGTTACCACAACAGGTTCTTCCATTTTCAGCAGCGTGGATGATCTGCCTGACGGTGTGCTGCTGTACCGTTCACTCACCCAGTGGGTGGGTGGCATCGGCATCATAATGGTTGCGGTGGCGATACTGCCTTCCCTGAAAATCGGCGGAATGCGTCTGTTCCGCAGTGAGTTCTCCGAATGGTCGCAACTTGATGCCGGCAGAATCAGCAAGATTGCCGCGCATATCATTGTTGTATATGTGCTGATAAGCCTGGCCTGTCTTCTGGCCTACAGAATTTTTGGTATGAGCTGGTTTGATGCTGTTAACCACATGATGACAACCGTATCCACTGGCGGCTTTTCCACACGAGACAATTCCTTCGGCTATTTCAATTCCAGCCACCTGCAGTTTGTCAGCAGTATTTTCATGTTGCTTGGTGCCTGCCCCTTTCTGCTGATCGTCATCAGTTTTGAAAAACGGAGATTTTCCTTGCTTCAGGATCGACAAGTACGGCTGCTTATGAATCTGGCCTTTTTCAACACTCTCATTATTACCCTGTGGCGGATCTATCAGGTTCAGGATCCTGACATACTCCGCATCCTGGAAAGTTCTGCCTTCAATACCATATCCGTGATCACTACAACCGGATTTGCAAGCGAGAATTATGGTCTTTGGGGAACCATGCCGGTCATGATTCTCTGCTTTCTGATGTTCAGTGGTGGTTGTTCAGGTTCCACATCCGGTGGTGTGAAACTGTTCCGTTACCAACTGCTTGCCATTTTCATGAAAGAACATACCCTGCGTTCACTCCATCCGGGCATTACTGCACCTCGCACCTACAATGCCCGCCCCATTGGTGATGATGTACTGGTGGCCTCGCTGGCCTATTTCTTTTTTGTCATTGTCAGCTGGTCAGTCAGCTCCTGCCTGTTGGCGGCCTCGGGGCTGGATCCCATTACCAGTATTACCGGGAGTCTGAGTGCAATCATGAATGTTGGCCCCGGATTCGGTGATACCATCGGTCCGGTTGGTAACTACAGTTCACTTCCCGACTCTGCAAAATATGTACTGTCTATAGATATGTTGCTTGGAAGACTGGAATTTCTGGCACTTGTAATAATCTTCACAAGGGAATACTGGAAGTGGTGAAACCTCCCTGGCGAGTCATATCTGGCGGTACTGCCTACTGGTTCGGTCTGCCTTTGGTTATTTCCCTGCTAGGTCATCTGCCGGGAAATTTGATCAGTCAGAGCTCCCTGTTGTTGCTCTACCTTTGTGCCGTCATCTATACCTCGCTGCACAGCCACAAATGGAATGTAAGCCTGTGTGCGTTTTTCAGCTTTCTGGGTTTCAACTTTTTCCATACCCAGCCCTATCTCAGCCTGCAGATGCACGACCCGAATGAAATTCTCGATGCCATAGTGTTCGTTTTTTTCTCTCTGTTGGCAGGCAGCATTTCAGGCCGGCTCAATTCCCAGCTTCAGCGACTGAAAATGCAGAAACAGTTTTTGAGAGCGCAGATAAAACTGCAACAGGCCCTACTGGATCAGCATGATGAAGCGGGTATTCTCCCGCTGGTCATTGAGCTGTTCCTCCCTGTTTTTGGTTCTGCCGTAACCTTTGCCATGAAAGCGCCCATGGAAACTGGAGACCACAAACCGGGCATACAGCTTCAATGGCAGTACAATGAATCTGCCATTGATAATGGTGTGGAAATTGAAACCATGCTGCTCAGTCTGCAGGAACAGGTGACCAATGCAGTTGCAAGAATGGAAGCCATCCGGGCAAGCAAGGATGCCGAACGCCGCAGTGATGAGGACAAACTTCGCAGCGCCCTGCTCTCTTCGGTATCGCATGACCTCAAAACGCCGCTCGTGACCATGTTAGGGGCTGCCACTACCCTGCGGGATTTCAGACAGGATATAGGCGAGCGTGATGCCGAGGAATTGCTCGACTCGATAATCAGCGAATCGCAACGCCTGGAATCCTATATCCAGAATCTGCTCGACATGACCAGACTGGGCCATGGCCAGCTGGGACTGACCAGAAGTTGGGTTTCCGTGGAGGAGATCTACCATGTGGTGGAACGCCGGATAACAGCCCAGGTTCCCCAGCACCGCATGCAGCTGTCCATGCCTGATACACTGCCATCTTTGTGGGTACATGCCGCCCTGATTGAACAGGGTATGTACAACGCTGTGGAAAATGCCCTCAAAGCCGGTGGCAGGGATGCCAGTATTCTTGTGCAGGTACTCAAAAGCGGTCAACAAATCCATATACGTATCTGTGACCAGGGCCCGGGTCTGCCACGCAGCGAATGGGAAAAGGTATTCGACCAGTTCTACACCTTCAGTCTTGGCGATCGTTACGAAAAAGGGACAGGACTGGGACTGAGCATTTGTCGTAGCATTTTCCGCGTGCACGGCGGCGATGCCCGCATTGTTGATCCCCCTTCAGGATTCAGACACTGCCTGTTGCTGACCGTGCCTGTATCGCCAGCCCCATCGCCCGAACCCGAGCCTGACAATGCCTAGAATCCTTGTAATAGACGACGAACCCCAGATACAGAAATTCCTGCGAATCAGTCTTGGTTCCCAGCACATGGAAGTGATTGCCGCCGAGAATGGTCAGAAGGGGCTGGCCCAGGCAGTGCTGGCCAATCCGGATGTGATAGTGCTGGATCTGGGGCTGCCTGACATGGATGGCAAACATGTATTGCAGCATCTGGTAGGGGAAACAAGCATACCTGTACTGGTGCTTTCAGTGCGGGCATCCGAGGCGGAAAAAGTTGCCTGCCTCGAAATGGGCGCCCATGACTATATTGTGAAACCATTCAGCGTGAAGGAACTGTTGGCGCGTATCAACCGCACCCTTGCCTTGACGAACCGGGGTCAAAGTGCCGAACCTCTGGTTTTTGAAGATGGCAGGCTGCAGGTAGATGAAAGCCTGCACAAGGTTTTTCTTGATGGTGAATTGATTCCCCTCACACGCAAGGAGTGGGCAGTGCTGATGCATCTGGTGCAGGCGGAAGGTGGTCTGGTAACCCAGAGCAGCATGCTGCAACAGATTTGGGGCAAGACACATGTGGACGATACCCAGTATCTGAGAAACGTGATCCAGAAGCTGCGCCAGAAATTCAATGACGATGCCGCCCATCCGCGTTACATAGAGACAGAGCCCGGTGTGGGTTACCGCTTTATTCCTGGTCGCCAGAAATAGTTCATTGTTGCCTCTTCAATCTCCTTGTCATTCCCGATTACGCCAGACTTGAAGATGGGTTGCAGTAGTTGCATTCCACCCCCCACTGGACCTCTATTCCTTTAACGAAGCACTATTGAACCTCATCAATGCTGTTCACGGGATTAACCTCGCGTCATAATCAGTCCTTGTCCCGCACACTGACCATCCTTGCCCCGGACCATGTCAATCAATGCCCTTCCATTGTCCCCCATTGCCCGGGTAAGTAGTCCCTACCGGGAAAAATTCGGTACACCGCGCCAAAGCGGACTGGTGAATGAAGCTGTTGGAGAGATTCACTTCGAGCAAGGATATTGCGACCCCAACATGGTACGCGGGCTCGAGCAATTTTCGCACCTGTGGCTGATCTATGTGTTTCACGCCACGATGAATGACGGCTGGAAAGCCACAGTCACTCCGCCCCGGCTTGGGGGTTCAACACGCCTGGGGGTATTTGCCACCCGCTCCAACTTTCGCCCCAACCCACTTGGCCTTTCGGTTGTAAAACTTGAAGACATCATCCACAAGGGCAACCTGCTTGTGCTGAAAGTACGTGGACTTGAGCTGCTTGATGGCACACCAATAGTCGATATCAAACCCTACATTCCCTATGCAGATGCATTGCCTGACGCCAAAGGGGGTTTTGCCGGGGAAGCTCCAGGATCGGAAAGGCAGGTGCTGTTTACGGATGCTGCCCGTCAGGAGCTTGAAACTTGTTCAGTAGCTTACCCGGATCTGGAAGCTTTCATCTGTGCCTTGCTGCGGCAGGATCCAAGGCCAGCGCAGCATGTGCGCAATGATGAACAACGCGAATACGGGATGTTGCTTTACGATCTGAATATTCGCTGGCATATGGATGGAGACAGCGTTGTTGTGAATTCCATTGAACTGCCCGGGTATATCGCATGAATACAGTGCTTGAACTTGGTCCGCAGTTGCTGCTCTTCTTGTTGCTGGTAGCTGTACTTGCCGGTTGCCTGGATACCCTGGCCGGTGGTGGTGGACTGCTGGTGTTGCCTGCACTATTGCTTGCCGGCATTCCACCACTGGAGGCTTTGGGTACCAACAAGATGCAGGGCACCATGGGAACGCTCACGGCAACGTTGATGATGCTGCGTCACAAACGGGTTAAGTGGCAGGATGCAAAACTCCTCATGTTGTCTGCCTTTGTTGGTTCCGGCTTTGCGTCAATCGTGGTGCAGTTTGTCGATACCGGATTTCTGCAGGTACTTATTCCGTTTGTACTTTTGGGTATTGCCGTATATTTCCTGTTCTCGGGAAAAATTCTGGACAAGGTACATCCGGTAAAACTCGACACCAGCCGTTTTCGCAATCTGGTTGTGCCAGCCATAGGTGCCTATGACGGCATGATAGGACCTGGTACCGGATCATTCTTTGCCATGGCTGGTATGGCCCTGCAAGGCAAGACATTGTTGCAGGCAACGGCAATGGCCAAATGCCTGAATTTTTCCACGAACATCGCATCGCTTCTGGTTTTTGCCTTTGCCGGCAAACTGGTCTGGCAGATTGGACTTGTGATGATGTTCGGACAGGCTGCAGGTGCCTGGCTCGGTTCCCATATCCTTTTCAGGATCAATCCGTTCTGGCTACGCATGCTGGTTGTGGTGATGTGTATGGCAATGCTGGGCCGATACATTCATGGATGATGACCGGGCTTACTGGCATACGCCCCTGCTACTGCTTCAGAGCCGGCCAATTTCTGACAACAGATCTTCTCTGGTCATGAATGGTGGTTGTGGAGGCCTGTGTACGGGTATGAACCGCTCATAATCGAGGCCCAGCCTGTCCAGTTCATCCGCCAGATAAACCAGAAATGGATGTTCTCCTCCCCCGAATACCGGATTGATCCAGGGCTGCAGCAAATCGGCTTCCACAATGGTTTTCATTCCGGGTAACCAGGCAATCAGCATGTCATCCGCGTGTGAACTGCCATTGAGTTTGTAGAGTGCAACGGAATTGCGGCTGTCGGGCAGCGTGAACTGCTCCCCTACTCCCATGACCCTGACTTCAACCTGTGCAGCTTCTTCCGGATTCAGGGTTCTTGGTGAAGCCAGTGCGGCCCTGAAAAAGGCAGCATTGCTTTCATGCGTGATCAACGTGGCACCAGCCTGCATGAAAGCCCGAATGCCAGCAGCATGGTCAAAATGGTTGTGGGTAGATATAACCCACGCAAAGGGTTTGTCTGGAATTGCCTGTCTTGCCTGTGCAATCAGCTCCCGACTGCGCGCATCATTCTGCAGGCCATCTATCACCACTATGCCGGCATCGGTATCAACAATTACACCTTGATAGGCACCATTGGACACATATACCCCTGGCG
>JAURLQ010000026.1 GCA_030831125.1 Gammaproteobacteria bacterium | reverse complement strand
CGCTTAGCATCCTCCTCGGCAATCTTCCGCTTCTGGTTAGGATTCTCCCCGCGACTCAGTGCCGCCAGTGCTTGCTTAGCTTCGGCGCGTGCCTGAGCAGGCGTAAACACGTCAGTGCGCCCGATGGTGACCGTTACTGTGTTGCGTGTGCCGTGTTGCTTGGCTCTGACGACCCAGACAGAGGAGTCCTTAAGGGCTTTGATATATAGGCCGGGCAGGGCGTTATCTGGGGTAAACATGCTGACACCGTGGTTGTCTGATGGTTGTCTAGCATCTTAATTGCCAGTTCATCGACGGTCAAGCAATGTCGCAAGTTATTGTTATATAAGGTCTTTTAGAGACCGTGTTGCTCAGTCTGCACAGGGATCATAAGTCCCTAATCTGCCTTGGAATTTGTAAAAATTTGTAAGCCGGTCTGTATTTAACGCATTGCAGGCAGATCAGATTACAGACTCTCTCCCCCCGGCAGAAATCAGCGGACATAAAAAAAGCGCTCATCCTGATGGGTGAGCGCTTCCTTTACGCAAAGGCTGACTAGCCGTTACGTTCTTTCTCGATGAGGAAATCCGCAACTTTCAGCATATCTGCCTGGGTTCTGATGCCATTGCTGTCACCCACTATAACCCGGTACTTACCATTGACAATCAGGCTGGGTACACCGGTAATGCCATAATCGCGCATACGTGTGGCAGCACGTTTCACATCAGAGGATACCGAGAAGGAAGTCCAGGTCTTGTCGAATTCAGCGGGGTCTACGCCCTGAGCCACAAACATGTCGCGGACCGCTTCCTGGGTTTGCAGGTAATTACGTTTCTGGTGAAATTCGTTGAAAGTAACCGCGTGAATCTTGTCGAAAACACCCAGGGCTGTTGCGACATAATAGATCTGCGCATGAGTTTCCATCATCGCATTCCACATCCCGGGGCTGCGAACAAAAGCAACATCATCAGCCAAACCTGCGCTCCAGCTTTCAATGAGTGGTTCAAAGGCGTAGCAGTGTGGGCATCCATACCAGAACACCTCGGTCACCTCGACCTTGTTCGGGTCAGCGGTACGTACCGGCTTGGCAATGGTTTCATAATGAATGCCATCCACATACAGGGCCGGCTGGGCACTTGCAGCACCACTGCCGGCAACCAGCGTGATCATGGACGTAATCAGCAGTGCGGTTTTTATCAAAGCTTTCATGTTGGCTCCCTGATTCTGTGAAGGGTCTCCATTAGACCCTGGTTTCTTGGGGTTCTTTCATTTCACCGGCAGCCCGGCAGAATTCGGTCGAGTATGCCACAACAGGCTGTCAAATCTGTCTCTGCAGCGGAATTTCCCTCAATCTTGCACGAATTCTATGCATGATTTTATTAATTTGCCCTGAATCTGCTGCCTTGATCAACGGAGCCCTGAAACATAGGAGGCCAGCGCAGCGATTTCTGCATCGGTAAGTCGCTCGGAAATCGTGCGCATGATTTCGGCATCGTCATTGGCACGCTCACCTGCACGGAATGCTTTCAACTGCATTTCTGTATAGGCTACATCCTGGCCGCTCAGCGCTGGATAACCGGCTTCAGGAATACCCTTGCCGTTCGGTGCATGGCAGGCTGAACAGGCAGCAACGCCAATCGAAGCAATGCCGGCCTTGTATATAGGCTCGGCAATGGCCAGTTTTTCTGCCTCTGCAGCACCCTGGGGTGCCGGGAGACTTGCATAATAGGCTGCGACATCTGCCAGGCCCTGATCATCAAGCGTATTGAGCATGCCATTCATCAGCGGGGCGGCACGTACACCACTTTTGATTTCCACCATCTGCTTGAGCAGATAGCTGGCACTCTGCCCACCCAGTTTTGGCACATTGGGCAGCAAGCTTTCATTACCGCTTTGGCCATGACAGGCTACGCATACTGCAACCTTGCCCTGCCCTGCCTCGGCATTGCCCTGGGCAAGGGTTGTGCCCGAAAAAACAGTACTAACTACGATAAGAACAAGGCCAAGTCTGAAATTCTGGGAACTCACGTATATATCCTTCGAAATCTGAAAAATTCTGTTGTTTGGCAATACCAGGCCCTCATGACCTGACAAACCGGGCTAGTTGGCACCGGCATGTTACAATCCGGGCCTCTCAGAGCCGGCGGATTATACCTCAGGGCCTGTTCTTTCCCAAGTTTGCAGGATTACGCCATTGTCCCATTCCGATGACAGCCTTCCACTCGACTTTCGCCAGGCCAGATTCCTGATCAGCGCCAGCAAGCTATCCGAGTGCCCCCCTGACGAAGCGCTTGAGGTCGCTTTTGTAGGCCGCTCCAATGCCGGCAAGTCCAGCGCCATCAATGTCCTGACGGGGCAGACAAAGCTGGCCAGAACCAGCAAAACGCCCGGCCGCACCCAATTGCTCAATTATTTCGAAGTGGCAGGGTCTACCTATCTGGTTGACCTGCCCGGCTTCGGTTATGCCAAGGTGCCCAATGCCGTGAAAAACAAATGGCAAAAAGAGCTCGAAAACTACCTGCAAAAACGGCAATCCCTGCAAGGTCTTGTGCTCCTGATGGACATTCGCCACCCCTTCAAGGAATTTGATGAAGTGGTTGTGCAGTGGTGCCTGCAAACATCCATGCCGCTGCATGTGCTCCTGACCAAGGCCGACAAACTCAATTTCGGTGCGGCAAAATCAACACTGCTACAGACTGCTAAACATCTTCAGGGCATCGCCGACAACATGACGGTGCAGCTGTTTTCTGCCCTCAAGGGTGATGGGGTAGACGAGCTGCGCGCCCACCTGCAAGCCTGGCTCAAGCCCCGGGAAACTCCCTGAGCTTCGGTTGAGCACAAGAGTGCGCCTATTTAACCCTCGTGGCACCCGGCCTATCAGGGCGAGCTCAGCTCGCTCGCTCCCGCTCCTCGCCTGACTCCCCCTGCTTCGGCCTTGTATATCCCATTGGTATGGGTGTCCGATGAAGAACCACGCGTTGCAATTCACAGAACAACAGGGTGATTCCAGTGAGGAGCGGGAGCGAGCGAACGGAAACACCCTGGTGTTCGTTTCCAAATTATCTTATGAATGACATTCGGCTATGCCGAACGGCTGGATGACGGTAGCGAGCGAGCTGACTCACCCTGGGAAGCCGGTGATCAATGCCTCCCCGGGAATTTGCGATGCACAAATAAAAAGGCCCTGACCGTAGGAGAAGACAGTCAGGGCCTGGAGCCTCCGGTCACCCGGAAGTTATATCTCAAACAGCAGTCTGGAAAAATCGGGGAGAAAACCAGCCTGCTGTATCTAATGACACCCTGCTCCTGGAGAAGTTCAATCGGCGTGCCACTTTTTTCCAATCTGCAGCTGCACCAGCACTGACACACGGCAAGCCCTGATTCCGATTCAAGCCTTGAGGCCTGCCATGCCTCCAGGGGGCAGCCCGGTCAGTGGGCTTCATCCCAGTTACGGCCAGACCCCATGTCCACAACAAGCGGAACAGACAGCGCTGCCGCTGAAACCATCCGGAACCTCACGCCATCACCAAGCAGCGCCAAATCTGCCTCTGCCACTTCAAACACCAGCTCATCATGCACCTGCAGTATGAGTTTTGCGTCCAGATCCGCGACATCAAGCCAATGATCGATATCGACCATGGCCTGTTTGATGATATCCGCAGCCGTTCCCTGCATCGGGGCATTGATGGCCGTGCGCTCGGCAGCCTTTCGCAGCATGGGATTGCGGGCCTTAATATCAGGCAGATAAAGCCTGCGGCCAAAAATGGTTTCAACGTATCCCTGCTCATTGGCCAGGGCTCTGGTGTTGTCCATGTACTCCCTGACGCCGGGATAACGCTGGAAATAACGTTCCACATATTCCTGGGCCTCGTTGCGACCAATACCGAGCTGTTTGGCAAGACCAAACGCAGACATGCCGTAAATAAGTCCGAAATTGATCGCCTTTGCGCTGCGCCGCTGCTCGCCAGTGACCTCCTCGAGTGACAAGCCGAATATTTCTGCAGCCGTTGCACGGTGCACATCCAGCCCATCAGAAAATGCCTTGACCAGACCTTTGTCGGCGGAAAGATGGGCCATTATCCGCAGCTCAACCTGGGAATAGTCAGCAGCCAGCAGCACCTTGCCTTCGGCCGGTATGAAGGCCTGTCTGATACGACGTCCTTCCTCTGTCCGGATTGGAATGTTCTGCAGGTTGGGTTCGGTTGATGACAAGCGGCCTGTTGCGGCTACTGCCTGCTGGAAGGTGCTGTGAATGCGTCCGGTTTCCGGCTGGATATCCTGCGGAAGCTTGTCGGTGTAGGTGGATTTGAGTTTGCTCAGACCCCGGTACTGAAGAATGACTTCTGGCAGGGGATAGTCGCTCGCCAGTTCCTGCAGCACAGGCTCTGCTGTAGATGGCTGCCCCTTGTCAGTTTTGGAGATAACCGGGTAGCCCAGTTTTTCGAAGAAAATTTTCTGTAGCTGCGCCGGAGAGCCAAGGTTGAACTCCTCACCTGCAAGCTCAAAGGCTTTGGCCTGCAAAGTATCCAGTTTTTCGGCAAGTTCAGCGCTCTGTGTGGACAAGGCCTTTACATCAACACGGATGCCATTGGCCTCCATGCGTGTCAGTACCGGTAAAAGGGCAATTTCAAAATAGCGATAAACCTCGGCCAGTTTCCCGTTTTCCTGCAGCTTGTGAACCAGCACTGTATTCAGGCGATGGCAGTAATCCACGCATCTGGCTGCCCAGGCAGTTGCCTTGTCAACTTCAAGCTGTGCAAAGGTGAGTTTGTTGCGACCTTTGCCAAGCAGCTCATCCAGAGACGGCAGCTGCAAGTCGAGATATCGCGAGCTCAGTTTGTCGAGCGTGTGTCTGTGTGCCACAGAATCAAGTACGTAGGATTGCAACATCGTGTCAAAGCGGCGCCCCTGCAGGGCAATACCATGCCGGTGCAGTACATGCGTGGCCAGTTTCAGGTCATGACCAATCTTGAACAATTTGCGGTTTTCAAGATGAGGCCCAAGTACAGCAAGTACTTCACTCAGAGCCAGCTGGTTTTCTGCCCCCAGCAGGTCATGCCCCAGGGGGATGTATATGCCTTCACCGGGCCTCAGTGAAATGGAAAGACCGATGATCCGGGCCTGCATGTAATGCTGCCCGTCGGTTTCCACCGAGATCGCCACGGCGGACAGACCTGCCAGTGCATCCGACAGGGCCTGCAGCGCTTCGATCGTATTGACCGTGCTGTAACTGCCTTGTGCCGGCAATGCCGGTGGCAATTCTGTTGCAGGCACTTCTTCGGCGGCGATTGCAGCATCCTCCACACCTTCGCCTTCAACTTCCCTGATCCAGCTTTTGAATTCGAGATCCTGATACAGCTTCAGCAATGCCGCTTTATCCTGCTCACCATGCCTGAGTTCCGTCGGACCGAACTCAAGGTCTACATCCAGCCTTATCGTGGCCAGTTGCTGCGACAAAGGCAGCAGCTGCAGGTTGTCCCGCAGTTTCTCCCCGATCTTGCCACCAACTTCATCCGCACGGGCCATCAGCGCCTCCAGGGAGCCGAATTCTTTCAGCCACTTCACCGCTGTTTTGGGACCAACTCCGGGGATGCCCGGGATGTTGTCTACCTTGTCACCCATCAGCGCCAGATATTCAACTATATGTTCCGGGGGCAGGCTGAACTTCTGCTCCACGCCAGCAACATCAAGCGTTTCGCTGGTCATGGTATTGAGCAGCGTGACATGCTCGTTGACCAGCTGAGCCATGTCCTTGTCACCTGTCGATATAAGGGTGGGAATTTTCTGTTCCCAGGCCTGCCGGGCCAGCGTGCCAATCACGTCATCCGCTTCCACGCCATCTATTACCAGCAGCGGCAAACCCATGGCGCGAATGATGGCGTGGATGGGCTCAATCTGTGTGCGCAGTTCATCCGGCATGGGGGGGCGGTTGGCCTTGTACTGCTCAAACATGTCGTTGCGAAAGGTCTTGCCCTTGGCGTCAAAAACAACGGCAATATTGCTGTCCGGATACTGCTTTATCAGGCTGCGGATCATGTTGATGACCCCCTTGATTGCACCTGTGTCCTGACCAGAGCGGGTTTTCAGCGGGGGCAGGGCATGAAAGGCCCGGAACAGATAGGATGAACCATCCACCAGAACAAGCGGCGCCTTACTCATCAACGCCTCCCATACAGGCAGAGATGCCTGCCGCAATGTCTGCCAGCAGTGTGGCGAAGGCGAAGGCATTCGCTTCCACCTGCTGCCCCATGGGGTCAGCATGGATGACCCGCAATTCCGGATTGCCCAGCAGTGACCTCAGTTCATCTGCATTTTCGCCGGGTTCGGCAACGATGCAGTTGAGCCCGTCCTGGGCCATTGCTGCTCGCAATCCGGCTACTGTTCTCAAACCGGGCTCGCGGTTGTCACTCTCGCGCAATACCAGCGGTTCAGGCAGGGCAAAAGCATCGACAAAATAGCGATAGGCATAGTGGTCGACGACCCAGGGGCCCTGACTGCGCTTCAGGTCAATCGTCAGCTGCTGTTGAACTGCTGACATTTGCGCAGAAAATGCATTCAGATTGCTGGTGTATAGCAACGCGTTCTGCGGGTCCAGTTCGATCAATGCAGTTGCCAACAAGTCTGCTATAGCCGTTGCCGCCTGAGGACTGAGCCACAAATGCGGATCCAGACCCAGTGTGGTTTCCAGTAACCGGAGAGATGGCTGTGTCTGGAGCGTCAACACGGTGGCATCCAGTGTGGCAACCAGTTCTGCCAGAGGCTGCTCCAGCGCTGGTCCTATCCAGATCAGGACATCTGCATTTCCTATTGCCCGGCGCTCTGACGGCCTGAGTGCTATTACATGCGGGTCCTGGCCTGCGCCCAGCACCAGGTCTGGCACGCTTATTCCTTTTGTCACTGCGGCAGCTATCAGCTGCAGGGGCTTGATGGTCGCTGCCACCTGTGGTGCAGCCACGAGCTGCGTCGAACCCAACAGCAGAAAGGCAGTGGTTATCTGCAAACCTCTGGCCAGCGTACCAACAGCCAGTCTGTATAAAGAGAAAGTCATCTGTGAATCGGGCCTGCGGACAAAGGGTGCTATGATATACCAGCTCGTCCAGCCATGCGGCTGCGAGGTCTTTATTACAGAAAGTAGCAGCTGTCTTGATTACGACTTCCCATCCAGAATCCCACAATACTGCTCCCGTACTTACACTCAGGTCAGTCGGTTTTTCAGCCAGTGGCCGCGAAATTCTCCACAACATTTCCCTGAGCATTGCACCGGGCCAGATTGTTACCCTGATTGGCCCCAATGGCGCTGGCAAAACCACCCTTATCAAGATCGCCATGGGACTGCTCAAACCGGACTCAGGTAACGTACAACTGCAACCGGGCACCAGAATCGGTTACATGCCACAGCGACTGCAGATGGAAGCCACTATTCCACTGCGGGTCGACCGGTTTCTGGGGCTTGCTCCCGGCACTGATCGCGCATCCATCTCCGGGACACTTAAGGAAGTGGGCGCGTCCCATGTCCTCAATTCAAATGTAGCATCGCTTTCCGGCGGTGAATTGCAGCGAGTGCTGCTCGCCAGAGCACTGTTGAGAAATCCGGGACTACTTGTGCTGGATGAACCGACCCAGGGTGTCGACCTCAAGGGACAGGCTGAGCTGTACAACCTTATTACCCGGATCAGGGATCGGCATCATTGCAGTGTGTTGATGGTTTCCCACGACCTGCACCTTGTCATGTCTTCGACTGACGAAGTGATATGTCTGAACCAGCATGTCTGTTGCCATGGTCACCCGGAACAGGTTGGCAATGACCCCATATATCTTGAAATGTTCGGTCGCAAGGGTGTTGAGGCAATGGCGCTTTACACTCACCACCACAATCATCACCACGATCTGACTGGCGATATCGTCCGGGATCCCAAAGGTTCCTGATGTTGAGCTTTGTTCTGTTTGCAATTCTTGCAGGTCTGATACTGGCGCTGGTAGCCGGGCCTCTGGGCTGTTTCATAGTCTGGCGCAGGATGGCCTATTTTGGAGATACCCTTGCCCACTCGGCATTGCTCGGTATTGCCATGGGCCTGCTTGCAGACATCAACCTGCAAATTGCGGTTGTGCTGGCCTGCCTGTTGATTGCCTTTGCCCTGCTCGGGCTCGAACAACGCAAAACCCTTGCAACCGATACCCTGCTTGGCATACTCGCCCACAGCTCGCTCGCCCTGGGCCTGGTCATGCTGAGCTTTACTGACAACAGGATAGACCTGATGGCCTATCTGTTTGGTGACCTGCTTGCAATAAGTACTGCCGAGCTTTTGTGGCTGGCAGGTGGCAGCTTGATGACCCTGGTTGTCCTGTTGCTGAAGTGGAATGAACTGCTTTCACTGACCCTGCATCCAGAGCTGGCACATGTGGAAGGGCTGGATACCAGCCGACTGCGTATCATGCTTTTGCTGATCATGGCGCTGATGGTGGCAGTATCGATGAAGATAGTTGGCGTTCTGTTGATTACTTCACTGCTGATCATACCTCCCGCCACAGCACGCCATTATGCGACCTCACCAGAGCAAATGGCGCTTGGCGCAAGCGTAGCAGGCATGCTCTCGGTAATTGGTGGCATCACTGCTTCCTGGTATCTGGATACACCGCCAGGACCAAGTATTGTCACCACCGCTGCCTTGCTGTTTATCCTGTCACATCTTACCCGCCGACCTGTGTGAGGAATTGCCATGACCAAACTCTACTATGCACCTGGCGCCTGTTCACTGGCTGCACATCTTGTACTGGAAGAAACCGGTGCACCTTATGAACTGGAAGTGGTAAATCTCAGGGATGGCCAACAGCATACTGCAGCCTATCGCGCGCTCAATCCGAAAGGACGCGTACCGCTGCTTGAGGATGGTGAGCTGCTGCTGACAGAAGTTACTGCCATCATGGTTTATCTGGCGTGCAAACATCCTGATGCTGCCTTGCTCCCGGAAAACCCGCAGACCCTGGCGCGTTGTCTCGAGTGGTGCAGCTGGCTGGCCAGCAGTGTGCACGCAGCCGCAGTTGCGCAGATCTGGCGTCCCCAGCGTTTTGCTGATGATCCTGCGCTGCATGGGGCAATCAGTGAAAAGGGGAAAACCAATCTCAGAGAGAGTTTTGATCTGATTGAAAAACGGCTGACAGGATGTCATTGGGCTGTCGGATCACAATACAGTCTGGTTGACCCCTATCTGCTGGTGTTCTACCGCTGGGGCTATCGCATGGAACTTGATATGAGAGCGCACTATCCTCAATGGACTGCGCATGCAGAACGCCTGTATTCGCGAGCAGCCATCAGGCAGGCGCTTGAACAGGAGGGTATAGGTATCTGGCCCTGAGCGGGTCAGCCTTCAGTCAGTTATCGTCCTGCCAGGCATCGGTTGCCGCCAGCCAGGTTTCCAGCATCAATGCCGGATCCGGCGATGCCCTGAAAAAGCCGTGATACTGGCCCTCAGGATTCACCAGTATGACTTCCCCACTGTGACTCACCAGATAGTCGCCACTTTCCCGGGCCTGAAAACTGAATGACACATTGAGCTGTCTGGCAAGATTGAAGAGCGCAGCAAATTCCCCTGTCGCGCCGATATAGTCGTCCGAGAAAAAAGCAACATACTGCGCCAGCTTTTCAGGTGTATCCCGTTGGGGATCCACGGAAACCATTACCACCTGCAGGTTTTCTGCCGATGCGGCGTCTCTTTCCTGCAGCAGCTGGTCGAACTGCCTGATCGTGGCCAGTGTGATGGGGCAGATATCCGGGCAGAAGGTATAGCCGAAAAACAGCAACGACCAGGTGCCTTCCAGTTGCGCATTGGTAAACAACGACCCTGATTGATCTGTCAGTTCAAAATTATCAATATTGCGAGGACTCTCAAGCACATACAGACCCTTGTCCCGGATTTGGGTAATTGTCATCGTCTGTGGTTTCAACAGTGCCAGGGAAGCACCACCAAGGGCTGCCAGCAGTATTATCCCGATAATGGATAGGGGTCTAATTACTGGTTTGGTTCCGGTTTCAGTCTGCACAACTACCACTCGGTACTTTTGTACAATCGATAATTCAGGCTCACCATGGAAAGCAACAGCAAAGCACCACCGGCATTGTGTGCAACGGCAACCGCCAATGGCAGTGACCAGAAAATATTGCTGAGACCCAACAGTATCTGCACCACCAGCAAGCCTGTGATGACTTGAGCCTGACGCCGCATAGGCTCCCCACCGCTGTAGCGGAACAACTGGCTCAACAGAAAGCCCAGATACAGCATTACCACAATGGCGCCAATGCGATGCGCCATATGGATCGCAACACGGGCAGCACCATCAAGTTGTCCACCGAGATAATTCGGGCCGATTTCCTGGGTGATATCAAAACCGCTGGCAAAATCCACAGGAGGTATCCAGCGCCCCTGACAGGTTGGCAGATCCGGACACGCGAGCGCTGCATAGTTGGAGCTCGTCCATCCACCCAAAGCAATCTGGCAGGCAACCAGCACAAGTCCGGCCAATGCCAGAGGCTTGAGCTTTTTCCAGTGACTGATTGACAGGTTGGGCGCTGGCCATGGCCTGTTGCTGAGCCGCATGCAAAGCAGCCATAACAGACTGAGCGTTGTAAATCCGCCCAACAGATGACCCGTTACCACCTGAGGCCAGAGTTTGAGCGTGACGGTCCACATGCCGAACAGCCCCTGCGCAATTACAACCAGCAGCAGTGCCAATGGCAGGAACAGCGGTTGCCCTGGCGAGCGTCGGTGCCGCCATGCCATGATATTGATCAGGATGATTACAAAACCAAGCGTGCCGGCAAAGTACCGATGGACAACTTCCGGCCAGGCCTTTTCCACTTCAAACGGCGCGTCGGGAAATCTGGCCTCTGCTGCCGAAATCTGCTCGGATGTTTCAGGCCATAACAAATGCCCATAGCAGCCCGGCCAGTCGGGACATCCCAGACCTGCATCCTTGAGCCGGGTAAAGGCTCCCAGAATAACAACACAAAGAGCCAGCGCTGTTGCCAGCAATACCAGATTGTAAGAAGGTTTGGTGCTTTTCATTTACAGACAGTTGTCCCTGGATTTCAAATTTCTGTTGCATCAGGCTGAATGAGACTTGCTCATGCGCAGCCCGTCCGGCGATTCCCGCCTGGCTGTTTCCCGAAGATAGTATGAGTGCTCTGAAGCTGCCAGGGACAGATTCCGGTCAAGCCCGGGAGGGTGTCGCTCATTCCAGCTCTTGCTTGCATCAATCCCGGCTTTCGCCTGACAAGGCTGCACATTATAGCAACTGTGCCTGCCTGCTGACTGCCACCGAGTACGTTTTTTGCATGATTTACGCCAAATGGACGGCCATTGTTGTATACGAATGGCGACAACAGACAGATTGCAGAAATTGCATCCGTCGCGGTGTTTCAAATAGTGCTGACAGGCCCTAGAATCGGGCCGATAACGCAACAGAAGGAAAACCCATGACTATCCGCACCTATCTTGAGTTCACCCCCAAACTTGCAGATCGTGCCTATGTTGACGAAAGCGCTGTTGTGATCGGGCAAGTGACTCTTGGTGTGGACTCTTCTGTCTGGCCGCTGACTGTTATACGTGGGGATGTGCATTCCATCAGTATTGGAGACCGCACGAATATCCAGGACGGTTCGGTTTTGCATGTTACATCACCGCATTCCTTTCCACCCGACGGATTTCCGCTGGTTATCGGCAATGATGTGACTGTAGGGCACAAGGTTGTGCTGCATGGCTGCACGATCGGTGATCGGGTGCTGGTTGGCATGGGCACTGTCATCATGGATGGTGCGATTGTGGAACCTGATGTGATCATCGGCGGAGGAAGCGTGGTAACGCCAGGCAAGACCCTGACTTCGGGCGGGTTATATGTCGGTTCACCCGTAAAGCGAATCAGGGATCTGCGTCAGGAAGAGCTCGATTTTCTGGTTTACAGTGCAGAGCACTACGGCAAACTCAAAGACATGCACCTGAGCACATCCAAGACGCTCAACTGATCCGTTTCTCAACTGTTAATCAGCTTCTCAGCTATTAATTAATCAGCTTCTCAGCTGTTGCAACAATCCTGCCGTGTCCGGCCTGATGCCGCGCCACAGCAGAAAAGCCTCTGCAGCCTGCTCTACAAGCATACCAAGACCATCAATTGCTCTTGCCGCGCCTTCCTGTCTGGCCCATTTGCAGAAAATTGTAGGCTCATTTGCATACATCAGGTCATAGCACCATGCACCCTTGCGCAAGAGTCCCGCCGGCAGATCGGGCAACTCGCCCTGAAGGCTGGCTGCGGTTGCATTGATCACCCAATCGAAAGATTCACCAGACAGATCATCCAGGCCACATCCCTTGATACAACCATGGCTACTGAACACCTGCGCAAGAATACCAGCCTTGCTGTGCGTCCTGTTTGCTACCACGATTTCCGCAGGATTTTCCTCCAGCAGTGGTTGCAGTATGCCCCGGGTTGCACCTCCGGCTCCCAGCACAAGAATGCGCTGGCCAAGCAGCCTGCCCGAATTGTTCATGATGATATCCCTGACAAGTCCAGGGCCATCCGTGTTATGGCCGCACAGACGACCCGAATCATCAAGCAACAGGGTATTGACCGCCTCTGCGAGCCTTGCATGATCCGATTGCACTGCAGCCAATGCCCAGGCTTCCTGCTTGAAAGGCACCGTAATATTCAGGCCCTTGCCACCGACATAAAAAAACTGCCGTACTGCTTCGGCAAAACCGCCTGGCTCTACAAGCATGGACCTGTATGCCATATCCTGCCCGGTCTGTTTCGCAAAAGCCGCATGAATTTGCGGAGATTTACTGTGTGCAACCGGATTGCCCATGACAGCATATTGATCAGTCACAGTGATTTCTCCAAAGCCTTGAATAAAGCCTGATTGATGACCGAAGGGATGTTAGCGGATTTGCATGGTTGCAGTATAACCCGGCAGCTTCAGGGCAGTCGGGTTATCCTTGCAAACCGGAAGTAATGAGGAGGCGATATCAGACCCAATCCCGCTCACGCAGATAATCGGTATACAGCCTTGCCTCTTCTGTGCCTGGCTGTGGGTGCCAGTCATATTCGAACCGCACATGCGGCGGAAGTGACATCAGGATGGATTCGGTGCGGCCGACTCCCGACTGCAAACCGAATATCGTCCCCCGATCGTAAATCAGGTTGAACTCGACATAACGCCCGCGACGATAACGCTGGAAATCTACCTCACGCTGACCATATGGGGTGTTTTTTCTGCGTTCGATAATGGGAACATAGGCTTTCAGATAACTGTCACCAACTGCCCGCATGAAGGCAAAGCTTGTTTCAAAATCCCACTCGTTGAGATCATCAAAAAACAACCCCCCTATACCACGCGGTTCCCCGCGATGCTTCAGAAAGAAATATTCATCACACCATTTCTTGAACCGTGGATATACACCAGCACCAAATGGCTCACAGGCATTTTTTGCTGTTTCATGCCAATGGCGGCAGTCTTCATCAAAACCATAATAAGGCGTCAGATCGTATCCACCACCAAACCACCATACCGGATTCATATCCTTCGGCTTGGCAATAAAAAATCTGATATTGGCATGCGAAGTTGGCACAAACGGATTTTCGGGATGTATCACCAGTGACACGCCCATTACCTCAAACGGTGCTCCGGCCAGCTCCGGACGCCCTGCAGTTGCAGACGGAGGCAATGAATCACCGAACACATGTGAAAAATTGACACCGCCTTTCTCCAGAACGGCACCATTACCGATTACACGGGTTTTGCCGCTACCGCCTTTTTCACGATCCCATTCATCTGTTCTGAATTGTGCCTTGCCGTCGGCCTGTTCCAGGCCGTCGCAAATACTTTGCTGGATATCCAACAGATATTTTTTTACCGCTGCTGTATCTATAGTTGACTGCACCACAATCACTTCTCTTTATTGTGAAAATCTCCGACTGGCGGAATTTTCCGGTTAACTTCTGAGCACAGTATCTTTCACCAGATCCCGGTTAATGCTCCGGCCATCCTGACCACCGGGCTCACCGTGGACAATTGCATCAAGTGAATTTCCAGAATGCTCCTGTACTTCTAAGACGCAGAGCCTTGGTGGCTTTGCAGCCGGATTGGCGGAAGTTGAAACTACTGGCCCGTCAATGGCCTGACATAATTGCCTTACTATCGGGTGAGCGCTCACTCTTGCTGCGACGGTCGCAAACTTACCTCTTATCCGATAAGGATATGATTGATTTGGATCAGGGAGCAACCATGTATTGTGACCCGGCCAGCTGCCCTTGAGCTTCATCAAGAGGCTTTAATCAAGACCTGCCAGCAGAGCATTGATTTGCACGAAACTGGCTGCTACAACTATCAGACCCTTTTCCACTTCCCGCTGCTTCAATGCCAATAAACGCAGCACTGCTTGTTCATTGAAAGGATCACATCCAGGCCCCCTCACGCCTTTCGTTGGATAGGCAATAATGCCACCCCTGCGCATAGCCTCTGCGGCATTGAGAATTTCTGCTGAACTCATTTTTAATTATGAAGTTGAGACAGTGAAACCTGTGGGTGCATTCTCGCATTCTGTCAGTTGCCACTCAAAACAAATCTGCCTTCATGGTGCTCTATCTCTCCTTCAAGCTCCAGTAAAACCAGGGCAGCAGCCGTTTCCCCTGTTGAGATGCCTGCAGCCATTGCCAGCTCATCAACTGTTACCGGATCGTGACCAATATGCTCCAGCACCATTGCTGCATTCGTGTCCTGCATTGCGCATGCAGTGGTGTTTTTGGTATCAGCTGTGTGTATTGCCCCTCTGGACTGTTCCCAACTGAGTATTGCAGGCAGCTCTTCAAGGATGTCCTTGGGGCTTTCAACCAGTTTGGCACCATTCCTGATCAGAGCATGACAACCCTGCGTGAGAGGATTGCGAATGGATCCTGGCACACTGAATACTTCCCTGCCCTGTTCACCGGCAAGTCTGGCGGTAATGAGTGAGCCACTGCGCCTCGCAGCTTCTACTACGAGCACGCCATGGGATAGGCCGCTGATAATGCGATTGCGACGGGGAAAGTTGAAGGGCTGGGGACTGCTCTGTGGCGGCAATTCACAAACCAGTGCACCCTGATGGTCGACAATTTCCCGGGCCAGTTTCCCGTTTCGGGCCGGATATATTCTGTTCAGCCCGCTGCCAAGTACCGCAATGGTCTTGCCACTACCTGCAATGGCGCCTTGATGACATTCGCTGTCTATGCCCAAAGCCAGACCGCTGGTAACGGCGTATCCACAGTCCACAAGTGCTTCTGCAAAACGTCTGGCATGCCGCCGTCCATCCGGGCTTGGCTTGCGGCTGCCCACCATTGCAATCTGGGGTAGAGACAGGACATCGATCGAGCCCCGGACAAAAAGCACTGGTGGAGGATCGGGAATCTGCAAAAGCAGAGGCGGGTAGCTGTCGTCAGACAAACATACCAGTGAATTGCCCGGCTCTGATCCCCATGCCAGACATTCTTGATGCGTGTTTTTCAGATCTTCAGGAAGCGAGGCAGGCAGCGCATCAAAAACACGGTTGCGATCTTCGGAACTTTCCTGCAACTGTCTGAGAGTAACCGGCCCCCAGTGAGGTAACAGGGACAACTGCAGCCATAGTGCAGCCTCATTTGAGTACATTTTTGATCGTCCATGATCAGATTCTGCAGTGGACCCGCTCCAGAGACGGGCGGGGAAGCAGAATCAGGGCGTTACCAACCGATCGTTCAGCCTGATTGCATCATCACTTTTCAATACAATTCCGAGGCTGGCACCATCAAGTACCCTGTAGACTAGTACGGTTGCAATATTCTCGCCAGGAAATTCAACCTTGTGGCTTTCATCCAGACCCAGTATCTGCCTGGTTTTGACCCAGTTGCTGGTTTCACCAAATTCGTCTTCTACCATCACAGGCGGCTCCTGTATGGTGAGCAAATGCCCTACCTGAATACCATCATTGCTGCCTGCATTCAGGATTATGGTGTCATAGACGCCGCCAATACTCTTTCCGGATCCAATCGCAACAATAGCCGCGTCCACTGCAAAGGCCGGTGGTACAGGCATGAAGCTTGAATCAAGCTGGATGCCGTTTCTCGGAATCAGCCGGTCTCCTATCCTGATTTCCTGACTCATGCTGTTGATGTTCATGAGCGCTTCCGTACCGTTGTAGCGGCTGATTGTTGCCCGGCCAACGGATATGGCTTCCAGCCCCAGTACTTCACCTGAATCAGGATCCATAAGTTCTCTGCCGGGCCGAACTATATCGTATGTAATAACGCCGTCTGTCCACTGACCTCTGGCATACACCTCGGATCCACGATCAGCCAGTGTTCTGCCCTCTCGCTCACCCAGCAGATAGGGAGCATTTTCAAATGTATCAGGATCAACAACAGTATTGTCGCTGAGGTACGAGCTGATGCGATCAAGTGGAATTGCAGGCACAGGACTCAGGATTGCTTCACGTCTGACCCGGGGAGAGAGTTTTACCGTCCGGATACCATTTGAATCTACTGCATTTGCAGCGCCATTTGCAGACCGGCCAAGACGCAGCACCGGATCGCCGTTTGCGCCATAAACCAGCTCTATAACATCGCCAGGATAGATAAGGTCAGGATTTTCAATCTGTGGATTGATCTGCCAGACCTGGGGCCACATCCAGGGTTCTTCGAGGAATTGCCCGGCAATATCCCAGAGCGTGTCTCCCCTGAGCACGGTATAGGTGCCGGGGGAATCCGGGCGAACATTGACTTCAGCTGCCCAGATACCTTCTCCCACAACAATAATGGACAGGGCAAGCAAAGCTGCCCCTATTCTGGACATGATGCCTTTCGGCGTTGATCTGGTCATTGGCTCACCCTCCGGCTTTGCTCTTTGCCGACCCTTGACTCGTCGACATGGCTTAATGGCCAATCTTGATAAAACTTTGCGATAGTAGCAGCAAGTTACTGTGTTATATAGAGTTACGCCTACTTTCGTAAGCATGATGTGATCTGGTTGTCACTTCCGGGTATTAGCAGCAGCCGGATTTTCAGCCTGCAGACACCCTGTTTCTGGTGCTCTTTTGGCGTATCATTCACGTAATACGCTATTTTCTGAACAAATCCATGAGCCTTTTGACCATTCTTGAATATCCGGATTTACGTCTGCGCAAGCGGGCTGAGCGGGTTGAAGCCGTCGATGACGAGCTTCGTACACTGATCGACGATATGCTGGAAACCATGTATGCCGCACCCGGTATAGGGCTGGCCGCAACCCAGGTCAATGTCCAGAAACGGCTGTTGGTGCTCGATGTATCAGAGGAAAATGACAGTCCCATGGCCTTCATCAATCCCGAGATTGAGGTCCTCGACCCGGAGCCTATGGGATATGAAGAAGGCTGCCTTTCTGTTCCCGGCTATTTTGATCTGGTCCAAAGACCCCGGAAAATCCGGGTAAGGGCACTTGACCGGGATGGAATGCCATTTGAACTGGAGGCTGAAGGGATTCTGGCCGTTTGCCTGCAGCATGAAGTTGATCACCTCGATGGCAAACTTTTCGTTGATTATCTTTCCATTCTCAAGCGGCAGAGAATCAAGAACAAACTACTCAAGGACAAGAAGCAGAACCTTGCTTCCTGATTCCGGAAACCCCTGGCAATGACCATTAGTGAGCAAGCGCAAAAACTGCGAGTGGTTTTTGCTGGCACCCCTGAATTTGCGGCAGCACACTTGCAGGCACTGATCCAGGCTGGCCTGAATGTTGTAAGCGCTTACTCACAACCAGATAGGCCATTTGGAAGGGGCAAAAAGCTGAAGCCAAGTCCGGTAAAGGAATTGGCTGAAGCGCATGGCATTCCGGTAATGCAGCCGACCGACCTCTGCGACCCTGCAACGTTTGCCTCCCTGAAAGACCTCAATGCCGACGTAATGATCGTGGTGGCATACGGCCTGCTCCTGCCACAGAGCGTGTTGAGCCTGCCGCGATTTGGTTGCCTCAATGTGCATGCCTCGCTGTTGCCACGCTGGCGTGGTGCCGCTCCGATTGAAAGAGCCATACTGGCCGGCGATATCCAAAGTGGTGTCTGCATAATGCAAATGGAAAAAGGTCTGGATACCGGTCCTGTACTACTCAATGAGTACACGTCAATTTTGCCCATCGATACCAGTGGCAGCCTGGGCGAACGTCTGCAGGACATCGGATGCCGATTGCTGGTTCAGGCAATTGAACAACTTGCTGTGGGGGATCTTGTGCCACAAGCACAGGACGAATCTCTTGCCTGCTATGCCAGTAAAATCCGCAAAGAAGAGGCCCGTATTGACTGGCAGGCCGGCGCTGCAGATATCGATCGCTTGATTAGGGCAATGTTCCCCCGCAATCCAGCCTACACCATCCACAACGAGTGCAGGCTGAGAATCATTGCAGCCACCATCGGAACAATGTCGACTTCCGCTGATCCCGGCACTGTACTGCAGGTTGGGCCAGCCGGAGTCCTGGTTGCCTGTGGCAACAACAGCACGCTGACAATCAAAAGCATACAACCACAAGGCAAGGGCATCATGTCCATTGCAAGTCTGCTGAATGGTCATCCTGACTTTTTCAGGATCGACCAATTGCTGACTTTTGGGCCTGAAGATGCCAAAAGCTGATAATGAGCGGTTGATCTATTGCAGGGTGATGACAGCCATACTCCGTGGCGAAGGCACGCTGGCCCAGTTGCAGAAACCGGGCTTTGCAGATGCCGGGGATTTGAACCGGGCCCTGCTACAGCAATGGTGTTATGGCGTTTGCCGCTGGTTTCACCGCCTGGATGGAACCGCAAAGATCCTGCTCGAAAAGCCCCTGCGGAACAAGGATCTGGACGTATATTGCCTGATTCTGCTCGGACTGTATCAGCTCTCCTTCATGCAGACGCCGGACCATGCCGTAATCAATGAAGCTGTTGTTGCAGTGGATGCCCTGAACAAGCCATGGGCAAAAGGGCTTGTTAATGGGGTCTTGCGCGAAGCTCAGCGCCGTCGGGTAGAACTGGACACGCTTGCTGAAACTGACTACTCCCGGTGGTATTCGCACCCCGACTGGCTGCTTTCACGCATAAAAAAAGACTGGCCCTCCAACTACAGGGACATTCTTGAAGCCAACAATGTCCAGGCACCCATGACCCTGCGGGTAAACCAACTCAGGACTGATCGCGAGTCTTTCATATCCATGCTTGCAGAAGCCGGGATTGCAGCCCATGCCGGCACATTGGCTGATACCGCGGTAGTGCTGGATAAAGCCATGCCCGTTAGAGAAATCCCGGGATTCGCTGAAGGCCTGGCCAGCGTCCAGGATGAAGCCTCCCAACTGGTCAGCCAGATACTGCCCCTTGAGCCAGGGCTTGGAGTACTTGATGCCTGTGCGGCTCCCGGCGGCAAGACCTGCGCATTGCTGGAGGCTCAGCCCGGGCTGGACTTGTTGGCAATAGACAATGATGATGGACGGCTTGGGAGAGCAAGGGAAAACCTGGATCGCCTGCAGCTTGCAGCTAAAGTCGAACATGCCGACATATTGCAGCAAAATGCCGCTATCTCCCGGCATTTTGAGCGAATACTGCTTGATGTGCCATGCTCAGGTACGGGTGTAATACGCCGCCATCCGGATATCAAGGTGCTAAGATCACCAGCTGAAGTTTCAGCCCTCAAAGAGAAACAACATGCCTTGCTAAGGGCTGCCTGGCCCTTGCTGGAAACTGGCGGCTATCTGTTGTATTCAACCTGCTCTGTTCTCAGGGAGGAAAATGAACTTCAAATCATGGCTTTTCTGGAAGAAACAAACGAAGCAAAAATTGAACTTTTAGAATTCATGGGAAATTCCGCCGGAAAATCCGGGCTGCAATTGTTTCCGCGCAATGGTTCACATGACGGGTTTTACTATGCTTTGCTCCGAAAATATTGAAAAATTACTGTCGCAATTGCGCGTAGCTGAAATCTCATCATGAAAATCCTCATTCTCGGCGCCAACAAGGTTGGCGCTGCCCTGACGGAAAACCTCGCCAAGGAAGCCAATGACATAACCCTCGTTGACCCTGATATCGAAGCCCTGCGCGAGCTGAAAGACAGACTTGATATCGGCACAGTTGCAGGTCACCCGTCCTTTCCCGATGTGCTGAAACAGGCAGGAGCAGAAGATGCCGACATGCTCATTGCCGTAACAGACAGCGATGAAACCAACATGGTTGCCTGCCAGGTGGCGTGGACCCTTTTCCGTACACCGAAAAAAATCTGCCGCCTCCGCGCAAACTCCTATGTAAATACAGAAAAGCTATTCGGTAATGATGCCATTCCGATAGACGTGGTAATCAGCCCGGAACAGATAGTATCCACATCGGTCAAGAACCTGCTGGAGCTTCCCGGCTCACTGCAGGTGCTCGATTTTGCAGGAGGCAAGATCCAGCTGGTTGCCGTGCAGGCAGAAAAAGGTGGACCGCTGGTGGGTCAGGAAATCCGGTTTTTTCGTGAACACATGCCCAATGTTGACACACGTGTAGCTGCCATATTCCGACAGGGCAGCCCCATACTGCCGCAAGGAGATACAGTAATAGAAGAAGGAGACGAGGTCTTTTTCATTGCCGCGCGTGATCACATCAGGGATGTGATGAGCGAACTGCGCAAAGTGGACAAGCCTTACAAGCGCATCCTAATAGCCGGCGGCGGCAATACAGGAGAGCGTCTGGCATCTCTGGTGGAGCATCGATTCAGGACCAAGCTGATTGAGATAGACGGATTCCGGTGTGAGCGGCTGGCTGAAAAGCTGCGCACAACAACCGTGTTGCATGGCGACTCTTCCGATCAGGACATCCTGCTGGAAGAGGGTATAGACGAAACCGATGTTTTCATTGCCCTGACGAACAATGATGAAGCCAATATCATGTCTTCGTTGCTTGCCAAAAGAATGGGCGCCTCAACGGTCATGACACTGATAACCAACCCGGCCTACGTTGACCTTGTGCAGGGCGGTGAGATTGATATTGCCATTTCTCCCCAGCAGGAAACCATTGGCAGTCTGCTCGCACATATAAGAAGGGGAGATGTGGTCAATGTGCATTCGCTCAGGCGCGGCGCTGCAGAAGCGCTCGAAGCAATTGCCCATGGTGACAAAAGCACTTCCAGGGTTGTAGGTAAAGCGCTTGAAGACATCGATTTGCCTCCCGGCACAACCATTGGCGCCATCCTGAGGGACGACAAGGTCCTTATAGCCCACGACGACATAGTTGTGCAAACCGATGATCACGTGATTCTTTTCCTGGTAGACAAAAGCCGTATTCCTGAAGTGGAACGGCTGTTCCAGGTTGGCTTCACTTTTTTCTGACATAAAGCAGGACAAAAAGCCGGGATGCACCTTACTGTCATATTGAGAATTCTGGGTTTGCTGCTGATGATTTTCAGCCTGACCCTTTTTCCTCCCATTCTAGTTTCCCTCTATTACCAGGACGGTACTACTGCCGAGTTTGCGCTGGCGTTCATGCTCACTTTAAGTACCGGCCTGGCTTGTTGGGCACCGGCAAGAAATACAAGGCAAGAGTTACGGATTCGGGACTGTTTTTTGATTGTTACCCTGTTCTGGACAGTGCTGGGCAGTTTTGGCGCCATACCTTTCTTCGTTTCAGAGGAATTGGACCTGAGCCTGACCGACGCCATCTTTGAATCCATCTCGGGCCTGACCACTACAGGAGCAACGATACTTTCCGGTCTTGATACATTGCCAAAAGCCCTGCTGTATTACCGCCAACAACTACAGTGGCTGGGCGGCATGGGTATCATTGCAATCGCCGTTGCCATCCTGCCAATGCTGGGAATTGGCGGCATGCAACTTTACAAGGCTGAAAGTCCCGGTCCGGTAAAAGACAACAAGCTCATGCCAAGGGTTACGGAAACGGCAAAGGCCCTGTTGTATATCTATGTCACCTTGACTGGCGTTTGTGCCGCAGCCTACCTGCTTGCAGGTATGACGCCATTCGATGCGCTTGGCCACAGCTTTGCAACCATCGCGATCGGAGGGTTTTCCACTCACGACAGCAGCATTGGCTTGTGTTGATGTTCGGCTGCCTGCTGGTGTTTCTCGCTGCAAGCCTTGCCCATGGCCAATGGCTGGATTATGCACAGAGGGTGGCGACGCTCGATGAACCGCTCAGCCGCTTGCGCTG
>JAURLQ010000025.1 GCA_030831125.1 Gammaproteobacteria bacterium | reverse complement strand
TCGAGATCGCATTGCTGTGCCATCATGTAGGTGAGCAGCGCGTAAGACGCGATATTGAAGGGTACGCCAAGGAAGGTGTCGCAGGAGCGCTGGTAGAGCTGGCAGGAGAGTTTGCCGTTGGCCACATAGAACTGGAACAGGGAGTGGCAGGGCGGGAGCGCCATCTCATCGACAAAGGTGGGATTGTAGGCCACGACCATGTGGCGGCGCGAGTCGGGGTTGGTCTTGATGGAGTGCAGCACATTGCTGATCTGGTCGACGGTGCCGCCGTCCTTGCCGGGCCAGGCGCGCCACTGGCGGCCGTAGACCGGGCCGAGGTCACCGTTTTCGTCGGCCCATTCGTCCCAGATACTGACGCCGTTGTCCTTGAGGTACTTGATATTGGTGTCGCCGTTGAGGAACCACAGCAGCTCGATGATGATGGAGCGCAGGTGCAGCTTTTTGGTGGTGACCAGTGGAAAACCTTCCTGCAGGTTGAAGCGCATCTGGTGGCCGAACACCGACAGCGTACCGGTACCGGTGCGGTCGCCTTTGACAGCACCTTCATCGAGGATGCGCTGCATTAATTCAAGATATTGTTTCATTTTTCTATCATATCCCTGAAACCAGAAAATCCAGCGCAGCAATTATCTCAGCCCTTTGATCCGCCAGTTTCACTATTTCTTCTCCCAGAATCCGGCGATCAATGCCAGCGATGTTCTGGGTGAGAAGGATGTATTTGTCTTTTTTGATTTTGAATTCGGGATTCAGCCTGGTAATGGCCTGGGTTGTGGCAATCTTCCTGGGCATCAACGGGATAACGACGGTAGTCTTGAGTCCATCCAACAGATTGCTCTGGATATCAAGCAGAAAGGGGAAATTGTCGCGAGTAGCTTTGTTGCTGTTTTTATAGACAACAAACTGCGCCATCAGAACTGTCTCAGGCCATCACTGAAAACACCGTTCTTTTCGATGAACTCGTTATAGGCATCAATGGCCTTTTCGTTCTCGATTTTCCATTGCCTGCATTGGGCCTCCCTGACCTGTTCAGCCAATGCCGCTTCCAGTGTTGCAGAAAGATTGATGTTCAAGCCTTTGGCCTTGGTCAGCAAGTCGCTGTTCACACTGACATTAGTCGGCTTTTTGGGGGCCTGCACATTGAAAATACCGTTCATGCCTTCCTCCACGATAATGCGCATATGGTATGCGCATAAGGCATAGGGATACAAGTTATATGGTTCGTGCTACAGGTATCAGAGTAAATCTTCCGAACGCCTTGCATTGAACATTCCAGCTAAGGTTTTTCAAAGCCGGTCCAACTTAACCCTACCCTTTACTCTGACACCTTCCGGAATGTGTTGTTGCGGTAAGCCAGTACCAGAATGGAGACACCAGCCACCACCATAGGCAATGACAGTAATTGTCCCATGGTGAGCCACTGGAAGGCGACAAAGCCGATGCCCAGATCGGGCTCGCGGAAGAATTCCTCGATGAAGCGCACCACGCCGTAGCCGAAGCAGAACATGCCCGCTACCGCAAAAGGCCGCCGCTTGATGGAGGAGAACCACCAGACCAGACAGAACAGCAGTACGCCTTCACCGAAGAACTGGTAGAGCTGGGAGGGATGGCGGGTAAGCTGCAGGGCGTCGCCGGGGAAGATCATGGCCCAGGGCACATCAATTGCCCTGCCCCACAGCTCACCATTGATGAAGTTGCCGAGGCGCCCTGCCCCGAGGCCGATGGGCACCAGCGGTGCTGTGAAGTCGAGCACCTCATACATGGTTTTATTGATGCTGCGAGCATACAGCGAGACCGCAATCACTACACCGAGAAAGCCGCCATGGAAAGACATGCCGCCTTCCCAGATGCGCAGCGCCATCATCGGGTCGGCGAGGAAGTCATCGAAGCGATTGGGAATGGTGTAGAACAGGATGTAGCCAATCCTGCCGCCGAGAATGACGCCGAGCATGCCGTTGGTGATGAGGTCGGCCACCTGCTGGCGGTCCCAGCCGGAATCCGGTTTGTCAGCGCGTTTGTTGCCGAGCCACCACGCGGCGAAGAAGCCGGCGATGTAGGTTAGCGCATACCAGCGGATCTTGAGCGGGCCGAGGGAGAGGGCAATGGGGTCGATTTGGGGAAATCTGATCATGTAAGCCTGGGTGCGATCAAAGGGGTCAGAGTAACTTGATCGGAAAGTCTGAAGGAAGTTTTTATTACCGTTGTATCGATCAAGTTACTCTGACCCCTTTGATCTATCAGCTGTTTTTGGATGAGCGCAGCAGCCTGCCCACTCCGGCTTCGTTCAGTGCCTTGTCCACCAGCGCTTTGACCGACTCGGTATCTTCCTGCTGCAGGGCCTGTTCCAGCATCTGTTTGGCCTGCTCGAAACTCAGGTTGCGGATTACCGACTTGACCCTGAGCAGGTTGGTGGCATTCATGGAAAGGATGTCATAACCCATGGCCATGAGCAGTACAGCGGCAGAGGGGTTGCCTGCCATTTCTCCGCAAATGCTGAGACTTTTGCCATGCGCCTTCACTTCATCGGCAATCTGTTTCAATACCCGCAACACTGCCGGGTGCATGGTTGAAAAGAGATTGGATACCCGCGGATTATTGCGATCTACCGCCAGCATGTACTGGGTGAGGTCGTTGCTGCCTATTGAAATAAAGTCGCAGCGTTTGGCCAGTGCATCCACGTGCCAGGCCATTGCGGGGACTTCTATCATCACTCCTATGGGGGGCAGCTTTACCTGCCAGCCGTCTTCCAGCAATTCCTGATGGGCCCTTTTGATGTACTGCACGGAAGTATCCACTTCCTTCACATTGGTAATCATTGGCAGAAGTATCTGCAGATTGTCGAGGTCGACACTGGCCCTGAGCATGGCCCGCACCTGGCCCAGAAACAATTCGGGATGGTCCATGCTGACCCTGATGCCGCGCCAGCCCAGGAAGGGGTTGTCTTCCTTTATCGGGAAATAAGGCAGCGGTTTGTCGCCCCCTATATCGAGCGTGCGCATGGTGACCATTTTGGGATGGAAGGCCTTGAGCTGTTCACGATAGATATCGGCCTGTTCACGTTCAGTAGGAAAACGGTCGCGCAGCAGGAAAGGCACTTCGGTGCGGAACAGGCCTATTCCTTCTGCACCACGCTCCTTGGAACGCAGCACATCGGTGAGCAGTCCGGTGTTGACCCACAGGGCCACGCGATGCCCGTCGCGGGTTTCGCAGGGCAGGTCTCGAATCTGCTCAAGCCCTTCGCTCAGCGCCACTTCCTCGCGGACAATTTCCATGTAACGTTCGCGCAGGGCTTCAGAAGGATTCGTGAAAACCTTGCCATTGTAACCATCAACCACCAGTTCCTGACCGTCCAGTTCAGCAAAGGGCAGATCAATTACGCCCATTACTGCCGGCAAACCCATGGCACGGGCCAGTATGGCCACATGGGCGTGGGCAGAACCCTTGGCGGATACAACACCCACCAGTCTGTCCTTGGGTACTTCTGCCAGCATGGCAGCAGTTAATTCCTCGCTGACCAGAATGCAGCGTTCCGGGTAGATGGCGCTGCTTTTGGTTTTTTCCTGCAGATAGAAAAGTACCCTTGCGCACAGATCCTTGATGTCGGTGGCGCGCTCACGCAGGTAGGTGTCGTCTATCATTTCCATGTTGCGCACATGCGCCAGTGCCACCTGCGCAAGTGCTCCCTGCGCCCACATGCCCTGTTTGATCAGGTTGACAACTTCTGTGCCCAGCGCACTGTCACTGAGCATGTGCAGGTAAGCGTCAAAGAGCTCACGTTCTTCAGGTCTCAGCTGGCCCTTGATTTTCATCTTCAGTTCGCTGATATCGATGCGCACCTGTTCAAGACAGTCGTTGAAGAAGCGGATTTCCTTCTTGATATCCGTGCATTCCCTGTTGGGAATCGCGTCGAGATCTGCAGGTGGAAATACTGTTACTGCCTTGGCAATAACCACGCCCGGTGCGCCGGGCACACCACCAAAGCTCGGGTCTTTGGTCTGCAGTCCGGTTGGACTCAAACCTACTACAGCGCCGCGAGCTTCTGCATTGGCAATGGCGGCGGCAAGCTGGGCCGCGAGGGTAAAGAGCAGGGCTTCTGCATCGGAATCGAATACACGGCTTTCCTTCTGCTGGACAACCAGCACGCCGAGTACTTCACCGGAATGGATGACGGGAACACCGAGAAAGGATTCAAACTCCTCTTCCCGCGTTTCAGGGATGTAGAGATAACGGGGATGGGAGCGGGCATTATCAAGGTTCACTGGCTCTGCACGCTGCGCCACCAAGCCCACCAAACCTTCATTCGGGGCGAGACTGGCCTTGCCCACAGCTGCATCGTCAAGACCCTTGGTAGCCATCAACACATAGCGGTCAAGATACTTGTCGAGCAGATAAACAGAACACACGCGCGTGCCCATGGCCCTTTGAACACGCCGCACAATAATGTTCAGCGTGGCCGTAAGGTCACGTGCCTCATTCACTTCCTGAATGATGCTGCGCAGGATATCGAGCATAGGCGGAACTCAGACGACCGGAACAAGGCCCGGTGCTTGTCCTCTCTTTATTTTAAAGGTTATCGGGAATCTTCCGATTCACTGTTGAACTCAACAACCAGCGGCGCCAGATCCAGGGCATCGCTGAACGGTTGCTGCAACTCTTCAAGAGCGCGGCGGTAAACCTTGCGCTTGAAAGACACTACCTGGTCGGCCCCCTCCCAGTAATCAATCCAGCGAAAACCATCAAACTCGGGTGTTTCTCCCAGGTCAAAACGGATTCTGCTGCTGTCTCCCAACAACCTCATCAGGAACCAGCGTTGTTTCTGTCCGATACAAACAGGATGTGAACGCTGGCGAACAAGATGTGACGGCAGCCGGTACCGAAGCCAGCGCGAAGTGCTGGCTACTATCTCGACATCTTGTGGCTCAAGCCCCACTTCTTCCCGCAGTTCGCGCATCGCTGCCGTTTCGGGACTTTCATTTTTCTGTATTCCGCCCTGCGGAAACTGCCAGGCATCCTGCCCGACTCTTTTGGCCCACAAAAGTTTGCCGGCATCATTGAAAATAATGAGCCCTACATTGGGTCTGAATCCATCCTGGTCTATCACTTGCCTGTTACCTATGACTGTCTGAAGGCGGCATCAAACGCCATTGCGCAGACAACGCTGCCAGCCTATTCGGTCTGGTCGGCGTACTCTGCAGCGTTAAGCAACTCTTCGAGTTCTTCTTCGTTGCTCAGGCGGATCCTGAAGATCCAGCCCTTGTCATAGGGAAGGGAATTGATGATTTCAGGGCTCTGTGCCAATGCTTCGTTGACGGCAATGATTTCTCCGGAAACCGGGGCAGCAATGTCTGAAGCGGTCTTTACCGATTCAATAACACTGACTTCATCACCTGCAGTTACTTCGCTCTCGATTTCCGGTAGTTCAACAAACACGATGTCGCCCAGTTCCTCCTGGGCAAAATCAGTGATGCCCACAGTGGCTACGCCTTCATCATCAACGCGTAACCAGGTATGGGCTGGGCTGTAGTAATTATCTTCCGGAACCGAACTCATGAGCTGTGGCAGGACCACCCCTCCAAAAATGACATGCCTGCATCATAGGCAAGAGGTGGGGGGTGAGGCAAGATCAAAGGGGTCAGAGTAACTTGATCGAGAAACCTGGAGTAGATTTTCAGCTGCAATTGAATTGATCAAGTTACTCTGACCCCTTTGATCGTGTTATCCCGGTCTTGCAGACTTGCGGACCAGTACGATCACCGGTATCAGCCCCACCAGCAGCAGGGTCAGGGCCGGCAAGGCTGCCCGCTCCCACTGGCCTTCAGCTGTAAACTGGTAAACCCTTACCGCCAGGGTATCCCAGTCATAGGGACGAATGATGAGGGTTGCCGGCATTTCCTTCATTACATCCACGAATACGATGATGGCTGCCGTCAGAAAGCCGGGCCACAGTGCCGGCAAGTAAAGCTGGCGCAACAGACGCGCGGGTGGTGTGCCCAAACTGCGGGCGGCTTCGATCATGGATGGCTTCATGCGGTCTATTGCAGCGTCAACTGGCGCATAGGCGGCAGCCATGAAGCGGGTGATGTAGGCCAGGATCAGCGAAAAAACGCTTCCCACAAGCAAAGGACCTGATCCCAAAAGCTGTATCAGCGTTCTGTCGACATAGGTGAAGGCCACAATGATACCCATGGCCAGCACCGACCCGGGAATGGCATAGCCCATGGTGGCAAATCTGACGCACAGACTCCGGAAAGTACCGCCCGGGCCTTTCATGCGTCTGAATACCGACAGCAGCAAGGCAAGAAAACCAGCCAGTGCTGCGGCTATCCCTGCCAGTGCCAGGGTATGCCACAGATATTCCGGATAACGGCTGTCAAATTCTCCTGCGCCTGACTCAAACACCCACAACACCAGTTGAGCCACCGGAATGATAAAAGCCACTAGCAGCACCAACAGGCACCACAGACAGGCCAGCCAGGCTCCTGGTCCGGTGAGCTGGATTGGTTTCATGGGACGCTGCTGTTCACCCTGGGTGTATCTGGCCTGTTTGCGACTGGATTGTTCCAGTACCAGCACAATGATGGCGAATCCAAGCAACAGGGTAGCAAGCTGCGCAGCCACCGCCTGATTGAACAGGCCGTCCCTGGCGTTGTAGATGGCCGTGGTAAAGGTGTCGTAGCTGAGCACAGACACCGCCCCGAAATCTGCCAGGGTTTCCATAAGGGCCAGAGCCAGGCCGCCGGCAATGGCCGGTCTTGCGACCGGCAACACAATCCTGAAAAAGGCGGATCTGGCATCCAGCCCAAGGGATCGCCCCGCATCGAGCAGGTTACGTCCCTGCATCAGAAAGCTGGAACGGGCCAACATGTAAACATAGGGGTAGAGCACCAGGCTCAGCACAATGATGACCCCGGGGCCCGAGCGGATATCCGGAAACCAGTTGCTGCTGCCGAACTGCGCACGTATCCAGCCCTGTACCGGGCCGGCAAAACTCAGCAAGCCCAGATACACAAAAGCCATGACATAACCGGGAATGGCCAGCGGCAGCATCAAGGCCCAGTCCAGCCAGCGCCGCCCGGGGAACTCACACATGCTGAGCAGAAAGGCCAGACTGACCCCCAGCACAGTGACCCCCACGCCAACCCCCAGCACCAGCACCAGGGTATTACCGGTAAGCCTGTCGAGTTTGGTATCAAACAGATGCTGCCAGATTTCCTGCTCACCATTGCCCAGCGTGGCCCATTGGGAAAACAGCACCAGCACGGGCAAGGCAACCAGTGCAACCAGCGCCAGTCCCAGGATGTTGAAGGGTAGATTTGAGACCTGAGAGGAGTGCTTTCCTGCGGCAGATGCCATCAGCGGTAGTCAGCCCGATCCATCAGTTTGACGGCTTCAGACTGCAGACGTCCTGTGCTTTCCACATTGATGTTGTCCTGCCGGAAATTGCCCCAGCTCTGCACGAGATCAACCGACTCGATATCCGGATTGGCCGGGTATTCCAGGTTAAGCTCGCTGAACATGTGTTGGGGTTCTGCGGTGGAAAGCCATTCCAGCAGGAGCCGCGCGCCAGTCGGGTTTTTTGCATGGGTGGTAATGCCAGCTCCCGAGATGTTCACATGCACACCACTGCCTTCCTGATTGGCCCAGAACAGCGCAACCGGAATATCTGGCCTTTTCTGTTGGGCCTGTCCGAGATAGTAAGTGTTTACAATACCTACATCGCACTGCCCGGCGGCAATGGCTTCAATCACCAGCAGATCGCTGCTGAATACCCGGGTTGCCAGATTATTTACCCAGCCCTGCACTACCGCTTGGGCAGCCTCTACCCCCAGGCGATCGATCATGGTGGCCACCAGCGACATATTGTAAACCTTGCGGGAAGTGCGCAGGCACAGGCGACCCATCCATTTGGGATCTGCCAGCGCCGCGTAGGTAGACAGCTCAGTTGGCCGCACCCGCTCGGTGGAATAGGCAATGGTGCGGGCCCGCACGGAAAGTCCGAACCAGCGATTCTCCGGGTCGCGCAGATGCGCGGGGATGTTGGCCTGCAGAACATCTGATTGCAGGGGCACCAGCAAACCCTTGTCGGCTGCTGCCCAAAGATTGCCGGCATCCACGGTATAAAGCATATCGGCAAAGGTGTCTTTGCCTTCAGCCTGCAAACGGGCAATAAGCGGGCCTTCTTCACCAGTCTGTAGCTGCACGGTAATACCGGTTTCTTCAGTAAAGCGGTCAAACAGCGGCTTGATCAGATACTCCTGGCGTGAGGAATACACGACAACAGGTCCTGAAACCTGTGCTGCACTGGTTTGCGCCTGCCCAGTTGTTTCTGCCGGCATGGCGCTGGCTTCACTTACCCGGGGTGTATTGCTGTCCGAGCAGGCCGCCAGCAACAGGATCAGGGTAGTGCTCAAAAAACGAATTTGGCCAAACATAAGGCTCAGGTTTCCAGAAAATGGCCGCAAATGATAATCATTGCTATTTGTAACTGCAAGTTGAGTCCGCAAATGATTGGAGGATACATGACGCGCATCAAGGCCACAGCGCTGCTTTCACTTGATGCCCATGGCCCGTTGCACAAGCTCATGCTTGAGCGGGGATACTCTGTCCGCCAGCTTCAGTCCGGTATTGCGCAGCCAGCGCAACAGCAGGTCATTGCTGCCAAAGGCCCGTTTGAAGCCTTCCATGCCCAGCATCATGCCCAGATTGGCCGGTTTGCGTTCACGTTGATAGCGGCTGAGCACCTGTTCACATGACCAGGGTTCGCCTCTGGCAAGGGCAGCGCGGATTACGCGATCAAGACAGGTTACATCTGCGAGCCCCAGATTCACCCCCTGCCCCGCCAGCGGATGAATGGTGTGTGCCGCATCGCCAACCAGCGCGATGCCATTGCGCACATATTGTGTGGCGTGTTGTTGGTGCAAGGGAAAGCTGTGGAGCTTGCTGACCTGTGAGAAGGCGCCGAGGCGATGTTCAAGGGCACCAGCGAGTCTGGTTGCAAAGGTTGGCGCGCTGGCAGCCTGCAGTTCTGCTGCCATTGCCGGTTCGCAGCTCCAGACGATGGAACTGTAATGTTGTGTTTCCTGACCGGGCAAGAACAAGGGCAAGCAGGCTACAGGTCCGGTGGTCATGAAGCGCTGCCATGCAGTGTGTTGATGTGGTGCTTCCGAGTTCACCGTACAAACCAGTGCGTGATGGTTATAGTGCCAGTTGCGGGTTCTGAAGCCGACAAGCTCCCTGACTTTTGAACGGGCACCATCAGCGCCAATCAGCAAGCCACAACTGAGCGTAGTGCCATCCGTCAAATGCAGTATTCGATAATCACCTTCAGGCCCCGCTTCCAAATCGGTCAAGCCCTTGCCCGTGAGGAAGCTTGTGTTGTCTTTTGTTGCCAGTACTGTTGCCAGCGCTGCAGTAACCAGACGATTTTCAACTATGTGACCGAGGCAGGGCACATGCAGTTCGTCTGCGTTGAAGTGGATGGCTCCTGTACCATCGGCCTCCCACACTCGCATATCGTAATAGGGACAAACCCTGACATCCTCAATCAGGGGCCACGCACCGATGCGATCCAGAAAGGCCTGGCTTGCTGGTGTAAGCGCACTCACCCGGCTGTCAAAATCAGCAAGGGTGCGGGTGTCACGGAAGCTTTGTAGAGAGTCTTGTGGAGTTTGGGGATCAATCAAGGCAACGGACAAGCCAGAATCAGCCAGCGCACCCGCCATGGCAAGGCCCACCATCCCTGCCCCGCTGATGACGATGTCGTAATGCTGTGCATGTGCTGTGCTCATTCCGGCATTATCGCGGATTTGTGCCATGAATGCGCAATTGTTCCTGAACAGTAGGCAGCACGACAGGTATAAGGGGAGAGGACACCTGTCGTACTGCCTCGTAATCCCTGCATCGGTAGCCAAACCGCAATATCCCTGTTCAACAAGCTGATTCAGCTGGGGTTTTCTGTTAAAGTGCAGCCCCTTTTCAGCTAGCCCTGCCGGTCATAGTGTGTCTGTTTCCCTGGTAGCATCATCGCGCTTACCCACCCAATGGGGAGAATTCCGCATGCATGTCTTTGCTGATGACAACAGCGGCAGGGAACATGTAGCGCTGGTTTTTGGGAATCCCGATATTGCTGAACCTGTGCTGTGTCGTGTGCATTCAGAATGCCTTACCGGAGATGCCTTGTTCAGCCTGCGTTGCGATTGTGGCTCGCAGTTGCAGGAAGCCATGCAGCGCATTGCTGATGAAGGCAGCGGTGTATTGCTCTACCTCCGTCAGGAAGGCCGCAACATCGGGCTCGGCAACAAGATTCGCGCCTATGCCCTGCAGGATGAAGGCGCCGATACCGTGCAGGCAAATGTGGCGCTGGGCTTTGGTGTTGATGAACGAGACTACGGGATGTGCGCAGCGATGTTCGAGCAGTTGCAGATCAGTGCGGTAGAGCTGATGACCAACAATCCCGAAAAGGTACAGGCACTGGAAGCACTTGGCATCATGGTGGCAGAACGCATTCCGCTGATCACCGGCGAAAATACCCATAACGAGCTGTACCTGGCCACCAAACGCAACAAACTGGGCCACCTGAACTAAGCCCGCAGATGCGTATCTCACGGGTATATACAAGCGAAACCCTCAGCAGTGGCGCAACTGTTACTCTCACTGGCAATACTGCACATTATCTCGGCAAGGTTCTGCGTCTTGACGTGGGTGCTGAACTGATACTGTTCAATGGCGATGGCAGGGAATATCCGGCCACTGCAATTTCGATCAGTAAAAATGCCATAGAAGCATCATTGGGTCCGCCTCAAACTCCAAACACCGAATCTTCACTGCGTACAGTTCTGGGTATTGGCATTTCCAGAGGTGAACGCATGGATCTGGTTGTGCAGAAAAGCACTGAACTGGGCGTAAGTGAAATTGTGCCGCTGTTTACTGAACATTGCGAAGTGAAACTGAATGCAGAGCGTCAGGAAAAACGTGTGGAGCACTGGCAACAGGTAGCCATAAGCGCTTGCGAGCAGACCGGTCGGGTAATCATTCCTGTTATCCGCATGCCTCAAAAAATCGCAGAGTGGATAGTGTCACCCGGTGCCGAACTGAAACTGCTGTGTGACCACAATGAAACAGGGAAGCTTGATGGCGCAAGGCCGCAAGGTGGTATTGCCCTTTTGATTGGCCCTGAGGGTGGTTTGTCGGACAGTGAAATCAGCAAGGCCAGAGCAGCGGGCTTTACAGGTATCAATCTGGGGAATCGTGTGCTCAGAACGGAAACAGCGCCGATAACGGCGCTGTCGATACTGCAATATCTGTGGGCTTGAATGCGGTGTCAGAGCTGGCTCAAAAAGGTAGCTTCAAAGTGCGTCAGAACCGGATTCGCCAGTACGAATGCGTATAACCTGTTCCAGATCGTGCACAAAAATCTTGCCGTCACCAATCTTGCCTGTTGAGGCCGCTTTCATCAGCACTTCAATGATCTGTTCAACCATGCTGTCATCCACTGCAATTTCCAGACGGATTTTGGGCAGGAAATCGACCACGTATTCTGCGCCACGATAAAGTTCTGTATGGCCTTTCTGGCGCCCGAAGCCTTTTACTTCGGTAACAGTAATACCCTGTACACCGATTCCGGAAAGCGCCTCGCGAGCATCATCCAGTTTGAAAGGTTTGATTACGGCCGTGATCATTTTCATGTAGTGGTCCTCTTGAACGGCTTGCCTGCAATAACAGAGTATATGCCAGAAAACCCAAAAAAACGATTCCCCGCCAGGCTCTGCTCCCCTAAAATTCAACACTGAAACCGGGACAATATCATGTTGGACAAAGCTTTTATCGAGAATATCAGTGCCAGGGCAGCCGCCCTGTTCCCTGCCGCCGATACGGCCCGGCAAAAACTGGAGGCGCAGATTTTCAATCTGCTGCAGGGCAGCCTGGGACATCTGAACCTGGTGACAAGGGAAGAGTTTGATGCCCAGATTGCCATCCTAGAAAAAGCCAACAACAGAATCACCCGGCTCGAACAGCAACTTGAGGCCCTGAAAGCTCAGGCTGAAAATGCTGAACAGGGCTCAGCCGACTGACGGTACCCCGCTGCTTCCAGCAGATGCGCTGACTTGATACCGGAAACATTTTCGAGGTCGGCAAGGGTGCGGGCTATTTTCAGGATGCGCATGCAGGCACGGGGCGACAACCTGAGTTTATGCATCAGGTCTGCCAGCAAGGTCTGGTCCTTGGCCTGCAATGCGCAATGCGCTGTTATCTGGCTCTGCTCCAGCCGGGCATTCAAAACACCCGCCCTTTGCAACTGTAATTCCCGGCATTGCTGCACCATTTGCCGCATGGTCTGGCTGTTCAAGCCACGTCTGACAAACGCGCTCGCGGTGCATTTGAGCAGAGACTCTCTTTCTGTCTTGCCCAGGCCAGCAACCCTGATGTGCAGGTCTATCCTGTCGAGCAAGGGCCCGGAAATACGCTGCTGATAGTTCCTGATACGGTCGGGGGTACAACGGCACTCACGTTCCGGATTGCCATAATGACCGCAGGGGCAGGGATTCATGGCAGCTATCAACTGGAAACTTGCTGGCAGGCATACCTGGTATCGCGCGCGGGAAATCCGGATATGGCCACTTTCCATTGGCTGACGGAGTCCATCCAGTACTTTGGGGCTGAATTCGGGCAGTTCGTCCAGAAACAGCACACCATGATGGGCCAGACTGATTTCACCGGTATTGAGCGAACTGCCACCTCCGACCAGCGCCACTGCAGAGCTGGTGTGGTGAGGCGCCCTGAATGGCGCCTGTTGCCAGCGCGCGGAAAAAGTAATCCTGTTGCTGAGGCTGTGCAAGGCTACCACTTCCATGGCGGCCTCATGATCGAGGGGAGGCAATATGCCCGGCAAACGGGACGCCAGCATGGTCTTGCCAGTGCCAGGCGGACCATACATCAACAGGTTATGCCCCCCAGCGGCAGCGATTAGCATGGCCCGCTTGGCGCTTTCCTGGCCAACCACATCGGCATAATCCAGCGTTGTGACTTCATCTGGCAGAGCCGGCGGTTCAGGTTTTTGCAATGCAAGATTGTCATGCAGGCTCTGCAGCAACTGCTGTAAATGATTGCACAGCCCGATATCGCCCTGCTGTAACAGGCCCGCCTCCAGGGCATTGGCCGCAGGCACCACGCAGTAGTGCCCGACCCTGGTGCCAGCCAGTAAACCCGGCAGCAAGCCGGATACACGCCTGACTTCACCAGTGAGCGCCAGCTCTCCCATGAATTCCATTTGACTGATTTTTTCCTTGTCGATTTGTCTGGATGCCGCCAGGATGCCCACCGCTATGGCCAGATCAAACCTGCCTCCGGCTTTCGGCAAATCTGCTGGCGCCAGGTTGATGGTGATGCGCCGCTGGGGAAATTCCAGGTTGGCATTGAGTATGGCACTACGCACACGCTCACGGCTTTCCTTTACTGCGGTTTCCGGCAACCCGACTATATTGAATGCAGGGAGGCCGCTTGAAAGGTGAACCTCTACGGTAACAAGCGGTGCTTCAATGCCGATGTTGGCGCGTGAGTAAACCAGTGCCAGTGCCATGCGCTTCCCTGCGTTGTTTCATGGCTTATGGATAGTCCAACATTCAAGTTTGCGCAAATTTACTCTGACACCCTGACCCGACCTGTCATATCATTCGCGACCTGCCCCCCGGAAGTTCATGAACGCTCTAAATTCCCGCCAACACAGCGCTGTACGCTATATAGACGGCCCTCTGCTTGTCCTTGCAGGTGCAGGCAGTGGCAAAACCAGCGTTATCACCCGCAAGATAGCCTGGCTTATCAGGGACTGTGACTACAGCCCCAACAACATCGTGGCTGTAACCTTTACCAACAAGGCAGCCCGCGAGATGCGGGAACGTGTCAGCAAATTGCTAAAGGGCACCAGCACCAGGGGTCTGGTTATAGCTACATTCCATTTTCTGGGCCTGTCCATCATCCGGCGGGAATGCCAGCACATGGGGCTCAAGCCGGGCTTTACGATATTCGATGAACAAGACAGCCTGGGGTTGCTCAAGGACCAGTTCATCAAGGAAGCAGACAGTTCGGATGAACAGCTGAAAAAACTGGCATCAATCATTTCCGACTGGAAAAACAGGAGCCTGAATCCGGAACAGGCGCTGGAGTGTGCTGAAACGCCAGAACACGTGCTTGCTGCCCGGCTTTATGAGAATTACCAGCGTGGCCTCAGGGCCTTCAATGCCGTGGACTTCGATGACCTGATCCTGCTTCCGGTGCAACTGTTCCAGTCAAACCCGGAAGTGCTGGAAAAATGGCGCCGACAGATTCGATATTTGCTGGTGGACGAATACCAGGATACCAACAACATGCAGTATCACTTTGTGAAACTGCTGGTGGGCGATCGGGGCTGCCTTACCGTGGTAGGTGACGATGACCAGAGTATCTATTCATGGCGCGGCGCCCGACCGGAAAACCTGCAAACCCTGCAGACTGATTATCCGGCACTGCAGATCATCAAGCTTGAACAGAACTATCGTTCCACCAATACCATACTGACTGCTGCAAATACCCTTATTGCCAACAACAGCCATGTATTTGAAAAAACACTTTGGAGCGAGCTCGGTCAGGGCGACCCGATTCGCGTGCTGGTTTGCAACAATGAAGAAGCTGAAGTGGAACGCATTGCCACAGAAATTCTGCTGATGACTGTTCACAGGCGCTTGCGCTTCGGCGACTTTGCAGTGCTCTATCGCGGCAACCACCAGGCACGTTTGCTTGAAATACAGCTGCAGGCCCAGCAGGTACCTTATGTGCTGACTGGCGGCACCTCCTTTTTTGCGCGCAGTGAAATCAAGGATTTGATGGCCTACCTGCGCCTGATGATCAATCCTGATGACGACGCTGCATTTCTGCGTTGTATCAATATCCCCAGGCGGAAAATGGGCCCGGCAATTCTTGAGAGTCTTGGCCATTATGCGGGTCAGGCTGGGGTGAGTCTGCTGGCGGCAAGTTCACACATGGGGCTTGCTGAACATCTCAATGATGGCCAGCTTGCCAAGCTCCGCGAATTTGCAGACTGGATGAACAACCTGCGGGAGCAGATGGAACGTGGCGGTGGCGTAAAGCTGATCCGGGAACTTATAGAAGACATCAACTATGAAGCCTGGCTGCTGCAGAACAATGCCACACCTGCTGCAGCAGAACGTGCCATGGGCAATGTGGAGATCCTGTTGTCTTCAATCGAGAAAAGCATACGCAAGGCAGAGGAAGACGGGAATGACGCAGACCTTGAAACAGCGATCAACAAACTCATCCTGCGGGACCTGATGGAGCAACAGGATCAGGAAGAAGAAAGCAATCGCGTACAGTTGATGACACTGCATGCTGCCAAGGGGCTGGAGTTTCCTGTGGTGTTTATCATGGGTATGGAAGAGGAACTGTTGCCACATCGCAACAGTATGGAGACTGGTGACATCAGTGAAGAAAGACGACTTGCCTATGTAGGTATTACCAGAGCCAAACATCATCTCACCATGACGCTGGCGAGACAAAGAAAACAGTACGGTGAACTGGTTGAGATTACACCAAGCAGGTTTCTGGATGAGTTGCCGCAGCAATTGTTGCAATGGGAGGGCAGGGCTTCAGACACTACACCTGAACAGGCGCACGAAAAAGGACAGCAGACGCTGAGCAGGTTGAAAAGTCTGTTTGACTGAAGCTGGCTGAAGGGCACACTGGCGCACGCCGCTACGATATTTTCGGGCTTCGGTGAATCCGGATTCATCCAAAGGGCGCGCAAGCACGCCCCTACAAGCACAGATTGATTTCCAATGGTTACCGACGAACCTGATCTGTGGGTGTAGGGGTCGGCGTAAGTCGACCCGGCGATGGTAAAAATTCCGGATGAACCTAGATCTTGCAGAATGGGCGCACTGGCGCGCGCCCCTACGTTCACAGATCAATGGATCGAGGGAGGATCAGAGATCCTTGAGCATGTAATCCACAGTGGCCTGCAGGTCGGTATCAGAGCAGCTCATGCAAAGCCCCTTGACCGGCATGACTCCACCGTTGAAACCATTGATGGCGCTTTCATAGAGCACATCCATGCCCTTGGCAATGCGGGGTGCCCAGGCGGAACTGTCACCCATGACCGGAGCATTGTTCACGCCGGTGCCATGACAGGCAAAACAGTAGGTGTTGTAAACCTGATCGGGGCTCATGGCAGCAGCTGCAGCCGCTCCAGGTGCAGTAATCCCTGCTGCGGCAGCGCAGGCTTCACCTACCAGACACACTTCTCCGGCAGGCTGGATGCGGGCGCGTACCAGCTCATCTGAAGCCCCCATGACCTGGCTTGTGGCAAAAAAAACAACAAATCCAGCAACCAATCCAGCATTTACGGCAATTTTACCGGCAAGGGTGTTCTGTAACACGATTACTACCTCTGTCTGTAAGGTCTTGCCAGGAATTCGTGCCTGGCTACAAGGGTGCGGATTATAGAGGAAATGGCAATCGGAGTCACAGGCATCAGGGGCCTGCGAGCTCAGTTACTGATGGAAAACCGGATGGGCTGGGTACCATAGTGGATACGGGCGGGGTTGCTGGCAAGCGCATACCCCACATGAACCACGATACTTTGTCCCGCCAGCCCGGAGGCCTCGCCATTGAGCCCCCTGATGATGTCCAGTTGCTCGACGCTATCGAGCACCCGGGTGCTGGCTGCCTGTAGTGTGGCAAGTGAACCACTGAAAGGGATAAAGCGACCCTCACTGTTCTTCATGAACTGGCGGCCATCACCCAGTGTTGCCAGCACATACAAATGCCCGCTGGCTCCCGCGTCATCGGGGTCTATGAGTATTTCTGCCTGCACGTCGATATTTTCAAGCCGGGTGAAATTCTCCCGGAAAGTCTGCCCGCCATCTGCCGTTGCGCCACCTGAAAACAGAGCCAGGGCAGCTTCACCACCATCAGTACTACCGGTGTTACCCATCCGGGGAAAGTCTGAATCGGAAATACTGAGGGTATAGGTTCCGGTGTTACCGGGGCACACCTGTGGCACATCGAAAGTATTGGCCAAGAGCAGCCAGGTACCTGCCTGCAGCGTAAGGGTGCCTGCCACATTGCAATCGACCTCCCCGTCATCGAATACCGCTTCTATGCCAAGTTGCGGGTTGGCAATGATAATCACAGAATCGAGGTTGTCAGATTCCATGGCCAGATTCAGCCTTGTTTCTTCGACGAGAGTAAGCCGGTAGGCATCAACGAAACTGGTGTCACTTCCGCCATTGAAAAGATCGAGTATCCGGCAATCCCCTTCCTGCAGTGCGTTTCTTGTGACGACCCTTGTAGCCAGGTCGGTGATCAGACAGGAACCGTTCGGCGCACCGTAGATACTGTTGATACCATTGATGTCGTCTGCAGCAAGACTGTCGAGATCAGTAAGCCGTGGCGCCATGATGGCAAGCTTTGTTGATTCATGGTCCAGCCCTATGGCATGCCCAAGCTCATGGAGGGCAACGCGCCGGAAATCGATGATGCCGCTTTTACGGGGACCCGAATAGATATCCCAGCTGAAGGCCGAATTGAAAACGATATCGGAATCGGTGTAATTGGCAAAACCCAGCTTGCCGGGCGCACTGAGGGTAAGTGTGATAGCCAGCACACCAGCGCCGAATTCATTGCCACATACGTCTTCCCTGAAATCAGCGCCATTCAGTCCATTACCCGCTCCAGCAGGAAAGCCGTCGGGATCGTTTGTATTGACACTGTAGCCGGCACAGGGGTTGCTGTAGGCGGTATTTTCCACAAATGTGAAGTCGGTTTCCCGGGTCCATTCATCCAGCGAATCCGACAAGGCTTGCGACCAGGAAATACCCGAAGGGGAAATACCAGACATGCCTGTGTGGAATACCGTGGATCCGCCATTCCATCTGCCGCCATCAAGATTGAAAGCAACAAGCGCACCAGCAAATAACCAGGAACTGGCCGCAAGGCTCCACCTGATTGCCTTTGCTCGTTTCACGGCTCAGTTACCCTGCTGCGCCATGATGGCTTCAATGGCAGTCTTGAAATCTGCTGCCAGGAAAAGGGCATACTCCGGGAATCGCGCAACAATCCGGGTTGTATCCATGCCGATAGAAATCAACTTCCTGACCCGGGGATCGTCATAGGCGTTGGCAAGCATCAGATCGGGCCGCCCGTCCAGGTTCAGAACAACCTGGCCGTCATCAGCAAACATGTAGGGAAAGTAACCCTGATACCAGCCTGTCAGGGGATTGATCTGCTCACCAAGCGGGTCATTGATGAAAAACAGGCCATGGCTTCCTGTCTCTGGAATAAACTGGCCAGACACTTCCAGAGTTTCACCATCAAGCGTCCCTCCCAGAAATTGTAATGCCAGTGTGGCTTCCTGCTGAGAGCCCTTGATGGTTTCATCTACTCTCAGCGTTACTGTTGTATAGAGCTGGTCGTCTATCCGGCTGACCGTTTTGCCGGTAACCTCGCCCTCCACAATGAGCATGGACTGCGCAACAAGCTCCTCAAGGGAAAGATCCAGCAACACTGTTGCACTGGCAGAAAAACAAGACAAAACTGAAATCAGCAGCAATGCAAACACGCGCATACCACTGTAGTTTGGCCTGTTCTGTTGTGTGTGCATACTGATCATGATTTCTCAATTTATCATTCCGGCTCGCCCCTTCGGGCACCCGGACCAGCACTCTGCAGTAGCGATTACTTGTCAGAGGCTTTATGACGTGCCAGCAATGTTTCCCACCATTGTTGATTCTGCAGGTACCACTGCACTGTCTGCCTGAGCCCTTCGCTGAAACTTACCTGCGGCTGATAGCCGAGATCGTGGGTGATCTTGCCTGCATTGATGGCATAGCGCGTATCATGCCCCGGCCTGTCGGTAACAAAGGTGACCAGGTTCTCACTTTGTTCTCCCCGGGCAGAAGGGCTTGCAGGGAAACGCCGTGCCAGTTCACTGTCTTCGGCAAAACACTGGTCCACTATACTGCAGAGCAGCTTGACCGTATCCAGATTTGCCCATTCATTGTTGCCACCAATATTGTAGGTTTCACCGAGCGTGCCTTTTTCAAACACCAGGCTTATGCCGCGATTGTGATCGTCCACATGGAGCCAGTCCCTGATTTGCTGACCATCACCATATATCGGCAAGGGCTTGCCATGCAGGATGTTCAACAGGCACAAAGGCAGCAGTTTTTCCGGAAACTGGAAAGGGCCGTAGTTGTTGGAGCAGTTACTGGTGGTCACGGGCAGGCCGAAAGTATGATGATAGGCCCTGACAAGATGATCTGACGAAGCCTTGCTGGCCGCATAGGGAGAATTGGGCGCATAGGGTGTGGTTTCACTGAACGCCGGATCCTGTGGTTTCAGGGCGCCATACACTTCGTCTGTGGATACATGATGAAAGCGTCGGCCATCGAACCCGCCCCGTGCAGTCCAGACTTTCCGCGCTGCTTTCAACAGGGCATGCGTGCCAATGATATTGGTTTCTATAAAAGCATCCGGGCCGGTGATGGAACGATCCACATGGCTTTCTGCCGCAAAATGCACCAGCGTGTCGATATCATGCTTTTCGAGCAATCGCGTAACGAGTGCTTCGTCGCAGATATTGCCTTCAACAAAGGTGAAACCCGGTTGACCCTCCAGGGCTGCAAGGTTTGCCCTGTTGCCGGCATAGGTCAGGGCATCGAGCACGACCAGATTCACCGAGGGTTTTTCTTTGCGGTAGTAGTGTACAAAGTTCGATCCGATGAATCCGGCGCCGCCGGTAACCAGCATGTCACTCATTCAGGATTCCTTGCTTTCTGCAATTGTTGATTTGATTCTGATGACGCCCCCAAGCTCTTCCTGCCAGCTTTTGCCGGCAAACCCGATGGCATCGTAAGTAGCACTTTTATCAAGCACACTGTAAGCGGGTCTAAGCGCTGGTGTCGGGTAATCCGCTGTGGTGATCGGATTCAACGGTATGCGCTTGTCCAGGAGGCCCGCTGCAAATGCCTGTTTCTGGATCTCGGCTGCAAAATCGAACCAGGTGGCTTCACCCCGGTCAGTCCAGTGATATATCCCGCACGATGGCTTTTGCTCTGCAAACTGCCATAGCACCCTGGCCAGGGTATGCGCGGAAGTTGGGGTTCCTTTTTGGTCTGCAACCACGTTCAATGCTTCCCTGGTGGCCATCAAGGCGAGCATGGTATTGAAGAAGTTCTTCCCTTCAACCGCATAGAGCCAGGCCGTGCGTACCACCCGGGAGCGTTCCGGCGCCATTGCCAGCAGGGCTTTTTCGCCCTCCAGTTTGCTTGCACCATAAATCCCGATCGGATTTACCGGGTCTGCCGGTTTATAGGGTTTTGCCGCATTGCCGTCAAACACAAAATCGGTGGAGACATGCAGTATGCCTGTTTGTGGTCCGGTACTTTCTATAAGGTTGACCACACCCTCATGGTTGACGGCAAATGCCTTTTCCTTTTCGCTTTCCGCCTTGTCCACCTGGG
>JAURLQ010000024.1 GCA_030831125.1 Gammaproteobacteria bacterium | reverse complement strand
TGGTGCTTTGCTCTTCCCTGGCGAGGATTTTTCCTACCTCAGTGCTGCAAACCTTGCCATTGCAGTGAAAACGCACAAGGGTCCCGGGAGGAATATCAAGATTCACTGCAACAGGGAGGGATTCAATGGTGAATTCCAGATCTTCAGCAACCAGCTGCCCCGTGCTTGCATTGACTGGATCCAGGCCATGGTCTGCTTCCTGGTCAACATGCTTGAAGCGGCTCAACTCCTCGACCGCAGCACAAAGATCATAGTAGTAATCCAGATATCCGGACAGCTGTGGCAGCCCATAGAAAATGGCTGACAGGATCAATTCGGCAGAAACCAGCTGGCCAAGTGTCATCTGACCCTGCAAAACCAGCCAACCTCCGATACCCAGCAATGCAGCACTGGCCATCGCGTACAGCATCAGGAAACTGATCAGTTGTGCATAGCTGTAACGGAAATGCTTTTGCTGGGCAGAAAGAAAATGACTGATACTGTCATTGGTCGTTTTCAGGGCATATAAGTGAAGGTCGCTCGTTTTCAGAAAATCGTTATTGGTTGCCATGTGCTGCAACCAGGACGCTGTTTCATGCTTGACTTCTGAAAGTTCGAAAGCAGCTTCTGTTGCTTTCCATCCCCATAACTTCCATACCAGCCAGATAAGGCAGATGAGCACAAGTGAAAAGACCAGAAAGTAAGAGTGGTAGAGTGATACCACGACGAATCCGAGTATCGACTGGAACAGCAAGGTGAAACACTGACTCAGCAGATAGGGCGTATTTTTCTTGACTGTCATGATGTCAAAAAAGCGATTGAAAAGAGCACGATGTGACGCCTGCTCAAACCAGCCAGCCGGTGACATCAAGCCGACCATGGAAATTTCGCTCGTCAATCTCGAAAAGAGCCGCCTGTTGAACAACTCCATGCACCAGGCCCTTAGCGCATAGAGCACCCCACTGATAACCAGAAGTCCGAAAAGCACCAGCCCCAGAGTAACAACAGCACTCAGCATGCCGGTGTTGGCCACTGAATCGATAAGTAACTGGACAGAAATGGGTATCGCAAGTGACAACAGGGAGATCGCCGCACTGTAGATCACGATTACCCATAGAAAGCCCACTTCCGGCCCCAGTGCTGCTCCGAGCAGTTTGCGAAACTCTGTTGGTGAGGGCAGTTTGTGCGCAATCATGTTTATTCCTCAATAACCAAGCATGCTAGTCAAGTATTACGAATACTGTAGGTGATAGGATCCCCTTTTTTCATTTAAATTTGTGATAGCTTTTTTCTATATATCAAAGGCTGGATTGGGCAAAAATTCCGGGACTGGCTGCTTTCGTTTGTCTGCCCTGGATCACCAGACACAGCAAAGGAAGCATCATATGGCCATATGAATCCGGAAAGCAGCAGAAGGGGACTTTTGGAACGCCTTGCCTGAACCCAGGTGCGCCGTGATTCGTTTGACACCGGCACACACAGACCTGCAGGGAGACTACTCGAAATAAAGCCTGAGTTTCACACCCTCAAGCACAGCCTCAGGAAATTGAGGTGGACGATAGCGTAAATGCCGGGCTTTTTGTACTACCAATTGCTCCATATCCCTGCTGGCAAATCTCGATTCGAGCAATTCAACTTTTGTGGCATACCCTGAGGGACTGATGTCGACCATCAGTTCAACATATCCTCTGAATACAAGGTCATGTCCCAGAAAGTACAGCCATTCTTCGGGGTCTGGTACCGGTATGCCGGGCGTAATCAAGTCTTTCAATGGTTCGCATATTTCCCCACATTGACTGATCCGTGTGGCTGCCTTTCCCTGCAGCTGCCGTGCACGTTTGTGATTGCCCTGAAGCATCTGCCAGTCTGCTTCTTCTACCAGATGAATTACTTCAAGTGCAGGACCTCCGCTGCGAACTTTCTTTTCTTTGGTAATGCGGCTGTGCATACCACCAAAATCGATATACAAACCAGGCATCGGGGTCATGGCAGCCCCATGGCTCAACTGATTCATCTGATGCAGATGTACACCCGGCTGGACAGCAGGATTCAGGGTGGAGAAATTCAATTTCAGCAATTGCAACTTCTTGATGCTTTCCCTGAGCAGGGAACCATGATGTGGCTGCATACCATCGTTGGCATGGATCAGCTCTATTGCTTTCTGATAGGACGCCACGCTTTCCACTGCATGCACATCCGGCAACCTGTGCATCGGCCCCATGGCAAGGCCAGGGATCGGGCGGGATCGGGCAAACCAGGCATCAAGATGCCAATCTGCCCAGTCAAGCCAGGCTTTGGCCAACTCCGGATGATCCATGCTGTGGATCTTCTGCCGCATATTCAGCAAGGCAAGATGATAATCCTGGGCTTGCGTATCATTGCCAGCAGAAATTGCTGCATCTATGAGTCTCTTCAGTATTGCCACATGATCCTTGTGATACAAACCGACATTTACCCTGGACACATGAAGGACTTCTTCCAGTACCCGGATTTCCTCCTGAGCATTTCCTGAACGCTTGTGGATATCTGCAATTGCAATGAGATTCTGGATTCTCGTGGGCGCATAAGGCTCGTGTTCAACCTGCAATGCCGACTTCAGTTGTTGCAACCTTTGTGGGTACTCTTCTGAATCTTCAGGCTTCCAGTGCCGCTGCCTGGCATCTCGCCTGTCCTCGAAAAGCCCCGGAGAGCGGCCTTCTTCGGGCATGGAAAACCAGTGACTACCAGAGTCCGGTAAAAATGGGTAAAGACTGACCGGAAAATCTTCCGCATGTACTGCCGGAATCCAGAAAATAAAGAGCAGAAAATGACTCAACAAAAACCGCATGTTGATACTCATCCTGTTACCTTGAACCTTTCGTTGACCCATCAGAAATTTCATTCAGCGAACTCCAGGGACGCTTCGAACTTCATGGAAATTTCATTACAAACCCGACTGATATACCCCGCGGAGAACCAGGGAGACTGAACATACCCTGCCCCCTGTTGATATCAGTCAGATTCATGAAAAGACCGTCATCAAGGATGTTTTCCACAACCGCCCTTACCTGCCATTTGTCATCACTGGAACGGAAGGTAAAGCTCATGTTTGCCAGGTGCTTTCCGGTCGACGTCAAATTGTGTCTGACCAGAGTATTGTTGAACCTGTTGATGGCATCCACTTCGATGCCCGGCGTAAAGCTGCTGCCGTCTTGCAGATTGAAAGTATGCGACACCGCAATCATCAGACCTTGTCGCCCAGTTATATTGCGGCCGGCCAGGATGTCATTACTGTCAGTGGAGGAGAGAAAAGCCTGCTCAGGCAAACCGGAGGCATATTGCATATTGTAGGATCTCTCCGGCATGGTGATGCCGCCAACGCCCCGATACTTAAAATTGAACAAGGCAATATCAAGAGCACCTTCCAGGTATGTCTGGCTGCAATCGGGCCTGTCTGCAGCGCCTGACTCGATAAGGTTGCAGTAATCCAGGTCCATCTCCCCTTCTGCACGGGATACTGCAGATACCGAAAGGAGCAGCAACAAAAGTATCACCCCGGGTATCGGGCTTCTTGCAACTATGCGGTCACTGGTCTTCATTTCCACTCTCCTGTCCTTTTCAAGTAAAGAGATTCTAGTACCAGAGAAAACTCGATAAAATTCGATTTATCTCGCATTTCCATTCGGTTTTTACGAGCATTCAAGTGCTACACACATAGGCAAATCAACAGGATCTGCTGTCATTCCCAGCCAGATCACTTGTTGAAAACTGCTTTTTTTGCATTTTCACAGATCAGGTCAAGCTCGGGATTGTTGTGAATGTTTTGCGGGCGAATGGCATAGTAACGCTCCCGGATATCATTGATACGCCCAACAACCCTGACGCCAAACTGCGCACAAATGAGTTTTTCAATAACACTTGGCATGAAAAACAATCCTTCACCGGCCTGACCAAATACCTTGATCAGCGCGCTGTCATCAAACTGGCCGCGGATATTCAGGCTCCATTGCTTTTGCTCAAGCCACTTGTGCAATTCCCTGCCGACGTGGCTACTGGTTCTGGGCAAAAGTACAGGTGCGCCATTGAGTGATTCGGGGAATTTCTTCGCATATTGACTGAACAACTCTTTGACACCGAAACAGCTCAGTGAACTTTCTCCCAGCAGATAAGTGCGTGCCTTGATACTGAAGGCAGGATTCAATGGCACATCAGAAAGCACTATATCCAACTTCTGCAGCGCCAGTTCTGCCATCAACCTTTCAATATCTCCTTCATGGCAGGTAAGCCGGATGGCTGGATTCTCCAGCAATGGTTTGAGAATTTCATAGGCGATTGTCTTGGGAATGGAGTCGACCACACCTACAGAAATCTGCTGGAGACCGTCTGTATCCTCACGACTGAGCTCCTGCATCAGCTCGTCGCCAAGCGCAAAAATATCTGTCGTGTACCTGTAGGCTTTCTGACCGCAAGGTGTAAGCCTGAGATTACGTCCCACTTTGGCAAACAATTGCTGTCCCAACGAAGCTTCCAGCAGTGAAATCTGCCCGCTTATTGTCTGGGGAGTGAGATGCAGCACTTTTGATGCAGCATTGACACTGCCTTCTCTGGCAACGACATGAAAGTACTGAAGGTGCTTGTAGTTAAGCTGTGTCAAATGACCGCCTCCTGTCCGCTCCAAGAGAGCAAACAATGCAGTGTAAAATCCCGGGACCCTGATTGTTCCGATCCGGAAAACTCAAGCCTGGGGAACCTCTGGATAAAATGTAGATACGCAAATGATGGATGACAGGATTTATGCATTACATGGGCATTTGTGATAGTAAAATACTATAACAGCAATGGCGGAATGCCGATCCGAGCCCTGCCTATAATGATCGGGGGGACTGGCAAACAGCATCGAATGGCCTGTCGATTTGTGCCACAATCGGTTTACTTTCAACCATATAAGAACAGACAAAGGCATTTCCGGGATTTTCATGAATCATCTGAAAGTAAACGGCACGCACTTTCGCGCCTCACCAGCATTAAACTCATTGTTTTCCGGAAACCAGACATTTTCACTGCGGTCGGCAATGCGTCTTTGCAGTGGTCTGATCGTACTCATTTTGCTGCCATCTATTGCTCAGGGGCAGACTGTCAATAACGGCCAGTCTGCAAATAACCTAATCAGGGACTACTGTCTGGATTGTCACAATCTGGAGGACTACTCCGGAGGCGTTGCTTTTGACATTCTGGATCTGGATCACGTGGGTGATGATCCGGAAATCTGGGAAGAGGCCATCAACAAGTTACGCGGCAGATTAATGCCGCCTGCCGGCCAGGCCCAACCTGACCAGAATGCAGTGGACCGGATGGTCAGTTATCTTGAAAGCTCCATTGACAGCAGCGCCAGCGAACGCAGGATTGGCCACGTTCCGGTGCAGCGGCTGAATCGTACTGAATTTGCCACCATAGTATCTGACCTTCTTGGTGTAACAGTCGATCCGGAGCAGATTCTGCCGAGTGAAATAGAAGTTGAGGGCTTTGACAACATTGCCAATGCGCTTGGTGCATCACCGGCCTTTCTGGAACAGTATATTACTGCCACACGTGAAGTAGCCACCATGGCGGCAGGAACTCCGGTCCCCAAGCTTGCCAGTGTTTTCCATGAACTGCCTGATCAGAGTGCCGGTACATTTTCAGGTGGCAGCGGTTTCGCCCGCAACCACATCGACGGTTTTCCCCTGGGTACGCGCGGGGGGATGAAATTCACCCATTTTTTTCCGGCAGATGGTGAATACCGGTTTTCCATTCTGGACATCGATGCAGGCCTGTATCCTCGTGGTATGGAAACTTCGGCCGTAATGTTGATTCTTGTCGATGGCGTTGAAGTAAATCGTGTTGAAATCGGCGGCCCTGAAGATCTGGCAATCGCAACGCGTGATGGTGTTGTCGGTGGTGATGTAATCCTTGCCAAGATTGCCGGGCTTGCTGCAGATATAGAAGTTGGCCTGCATGAAGTGACAGTGACATTCATTGAGCGCTCCTGGAGTGCCAGTAACAATGCCACAGGCAATGGCAGGGTGATGGGCATGCCCAGAATCGGGCTTGGGGTCCAGGTTGATGGTCCCTACAACCCTGCAGGACTGTCGATGAGCGACAGCCGCAAAAAACTCTTTGTCTGCCAACCATTGGAAGCAGCAGAAGAACGCTCCTGTGCTGAAGATATTGCTCGTTCTCTGGGATCCAGGGCATTTCGCCGTGCGATTACAGACGAAGACCTGGAATGGCTGATGCCGTTTTATGAAGTCGGGCGTGCCGAGGAAGGCGGATTTGATGCCGGCATCATTGAACTGACTACGGCAATTCTATCCAGTCCTGATTTTCTTTACCGCTCCATGCGCATCATAGAAGATACACCAAGACCCCTTAACGATCTTGAGCTGGCAACCCGGCTGGCATTTTTCCTCTGGAGTCAGGGGCCCGATGAAGCTCTGGTTGCACTGGCGGCAGAAGGTCAATTGAATGATCCTGATGTCATGGCGGCCCAGGTGAGAAGAATGCTGGCTGACCCGCGCGCCAGTGCATTGATCAGCAATTTCGCGCTGGCATGGCTGAACCTGGATGAACTGGATCAGGTCAAACCGGTTGATCCCCGATTCAGTAACATCATGCGCTCTTATTTTGAAAATGAAATGCATCTGTTCCTGTCCAGCGTACTGCTTGAGGATCGTCCTGTGCACGAATTGCTGACCGCAGACTGGACTTTTGTGAACAGCGACCTTGCCAGTCATTACGGCATTGAAGGCGTCTATGGTTCGCAGTTCCGCCGCGTTGTGCTTGAGGATGAAAACCGTTGGGGGCTGCTCGGCAAAGGGGCTACGCTGCTCAGAACCTCATATGGAGATCGTACCTCACCTGTACTGCGTGGCGCCTGGGTACTGGACCGCATCATGGGCACTCCACCTGCACCCCCGCCACCCAATGTGGAAGTGGATCTTTCCATAAGGGAAGGAGAAAAACCCACAACCTTGAGGGCAAGACTTGAGGCACACCGTGGGAATCTGAACTGCATGGCATGCCATGGCATTATTGATCCACCGGGACTTGCACTAGAGAATTTCACAGTCACCGGCTTGTGGCGCGACTTTGATGAACAGGCAGATGCTCCCATTGATGCCTCTACCGTATTGACCAGTGGCCTTGAGATCAACGGACCGGTTCAATTGCGTGAATTCCTGCTCAGCCGTGTTGACCAGCTGCCAATGACCATCACCAAAAGGCTCATGATGTATGCCCTGAACCGGGAAGTGGAATATTTCGACATGCCTTATGTGCGGGAAATAGTCCGTGAAGCGGCCAATGATGATTACACCTTTACTTCAATCGTCATCAATCTGGTCAACAGTGATGTATTCCGCATACAGGGACCTGAAGAAAAACATGACGCCAGCGATCTGGCGCAAAATCAGAGGTAATGACTATGGCCAATTTCCTGACCAAGAAACATCTGTCACGGCGCAAGCTGTTGCGTGGTGGAGGTGTAGCGCTGGCCCTGCCTTTTCTGGAAGCAATGGTTCCAGCCAGCACAGCACTGGCACAGGTTCAGGCCATGCCGAAAAAACGTGCAGGATTTTTCTACCTGCCCCATGGCACGATCATGAACAATACACCCTTTGGCACTGATGTAGACCAGTGGACAAGCTCAGGGGCAGGCGCAGATTTCAGGATGGGCAAGATGCTCGACTCCCTGGAACCGTACAAGCAGTATGTCACCACCTTTGACAACATAGAGAACACAGCGGCGCTGGGTTCTGTTCACACACGCAATCCGGCCACCTGGCTGTCCTGCGTAGTGCCCGGTACCGGATCAATACCCGAGCTGACCACCACACTGGATCAGGTTATTGCCCAGCAACTGGGCCAGGAAACCGCACTACCTTCACTTGAACTGGCAACGGAAACCACTATCCAGGTAGCTGCCGGTAACGGTGGCTTCTATGCAGTGACCACTTCATTTTCTTCTCCCAACCAGCCCCTGCCCATGGAGTTCAACCCCCGCAAGGTGTTCATCCAGTTGATGGGCCCCTACGACACACAGGAAGAACGGACCAGGATTCTGGCCAAGAACAGCAGTGTGCTTGACATGATTGCCGACCGCACACGGGCGCTGCAAAAGGAACTGGGCGCAGGAGACCAGGCCATTTTGTCTGACTATCTGGATACTGTGCGGGAAATCGAGCGCCGGGTGCAGATTGCCAGTGACCAGGACATGTCCGGCATTGATGTGCCAACAGCACCTGTTGGAGTGTTTGAAAATTTTGATGAACAGATCACTATCATGTATGACCTTATCGCACTGGCTTACCAGGCAGATCTTACCCGTATTGCCACACTGGTTACCGCTGCAGAGGGCACAGACCGCACCTATCCACAGGTGGGGGTCAACGGTGGCTTCCACCCTGTCAGCCATCATACCAATGACATCGCACGCATCCAGGATCTGATCAGGATCCAGACCTACCACATGCAGCACTTTGGCCGTTTCATCAAGAAACTTGCCGAAACCCCTGATGGAGATGGCAGCATACTGGATCATTCACTGTTTCTTTACGGCTCCAATATGAGCAACAGTAACCAGCATGACAATTACCCACTGCCGGAAATTCTGGTGGGTGGTGCCAGTGGCGCACACAAGGGTGGCAAACATGTAACGCCACCACCAAGAACACCACTTGCCAACATTCATCTGACGATCCTGGACAAACTGGGCATCGGACAGGAAAGCTTCGGCAACGGCACCGGTATACTCACAGAAGTTTGAAAGGGGTCAGAGTAACTTGATCAGCACAGATAAAAACACATGGAATCTATTCAGAGGATCAAGTTACTCTGACCCCTTTGATTACCCCGATTTGCATCGTCGTAATATTCTCAGGGCCGGCGCCGGACTTGCTTCAGCGCCACTGCTGGTGGGTCTGGGTGGCTGTTCTCCCGGCGAACAGGAAACAGGCAGACAGGCAGCCGTGGAAGAAACCCTTCCACCTGCTGTATTGCCAGTAGAAGCACTGAACGACCAGGTGAGTGTAATCAGTGGCGCTCCTGGCAATATTCTGGTGCTGAAAACTGATGATGGCCTGATGCTTGTGGACAGTGGCTCAGCCGCACTGGCACCTTCTGTCCGCATGACCATTGAGCATCACCTTGAAGGCAGGCCTGTCCATGCACTGATCAATACGCACTACCATCCCGACCAGACAGGCGGTAATGCCCTGTTCGGAGAAGCCGGTGCCGCTATCCATGCCCATGAGATCACGCGTCAGTGGCTCAGCGCCGACTATTACGTGCCTTTCGAAAACTACTGGGTGCCAGCCCTGCCGCCGCCAGGCAGGCCAACGCATACTTTCATCGAAAAGGAATCACTGGTATTGGGCAATCAGTCCCTTGAGCTTGGCTATCTGCTGGAAGCCCATACGCGTGGCGATGCCTATATTTACCTGCGCGATGCCAACATTCTTGTGGTTGGCGATGTTGCTTCACCCCTGCGCGACCCTGCCCTCGACTGGTATGCAGGTGGCTGGCTTGGCGGACGCGTGGATGCGATGGACGATATTCTGGAAGTGGCCAATGACGACACCATTATCGTACCTGCTTATGGGCCGGTTATGACAATGGCTGACTTCCGTGAAGAGCATGTCATGATGTGGCATCTGTGGGAACGTTGTTCCACACTGGTCAACAAGGGGCGCAGCGCCCAGGATATTCTGGACGCCGGGGTGATGGATGAAATTGACCGTAAATTCGATGATCCCTACAAGTTTCTTTATGACGCCTCCAAGGGGCTTTGGGCGCACTATACCAACTTTGGCGGCAACGTCGTCTAGAATGATGGGTATATTTTCAGGGACTTACGACAATGATCGTTGATTCTAAAATGAATTTCTTCAGGCTTGGCTTCTCGTTCTTGCTTTCTTTGATGGTTGTTACTGCCAATGCGCAGGACTCACTGATTGATCTGATCAAGGCTGGTCGCGGAAATGATGCGCTGGCTGCAATTGAAGCAGGTGCTGATGTGAATGCCACCGAAGCTGATGGTACAACTGCACTGATGCATGCCACTTACCAGGTGAACCTGGAAATCGTGGATGCCCTGATAGAAGCAGGTGCAGCAGCCGACGCTACCAACAACTATGGTGCCACAGCCCTGGCTGAAGCTGTGAAGCTGAACAATGCAGAACTGGTGCGTACATTGCTGGAAGCTGGTGCCGATGCAGACTCTTCGAATCTGGACAACCAGACGGCGCTGATGCTGACAGCCTATATAGGCAATCGAGAGATTGCACAGATACTGATTGAAGCCGGGGCACAGGTGAATGCCATTGAAACTTTCAGGGGTCAGACAGCCCTGATGTGGGCAGCCTCGGAAAACAACCCGGACGTTTTTGAATTGCTGCTTGCCAACGGCGCGCATGTATCGCCCATGGCATACTACGACGACTGGCCACGCCAAATGACTTCCGAACCTCGCGCCCAGTTTCTGCCTACCGGAGGTCTCTCGGCATTGCACTATGTCACCCGGTCGGGTTGCTACCGTTGTGCTGTTGCCATAGTGGAAGCAGGTGCCGATATCAATCAACCCAATCCAGATGGCGTAACCCCGCTGCTCAATGCAATCGACAACAAGAATTTTGATATAGCCATGTACCTTATTGATCAGGGCGCCAAAGTAGAGGCCTGGGACATGAACGGCAGAACCCCGTTACTGCTCGCCGTAGACATGAATTCCTTCACACCCAACGGCTTTGGCTTCGGTAGTCTGAACGAATCATTCAATTCCCGCGGCGTGAATGAGCGCAATATTTCTGCCATGGATATAGTCCGCCGATTGCTTGATATGGGCGTGGAGGTGAACCACCAGCTCACCCGGATGAGACCCAATGGGCCAGGTAGGGGACGCTTTGCAGATTACGACATGCGTGGCGGTACACATGCGCTGCTGATCGCCGTTTTTACACACGACCATGAAGCGATGGAAGCCTTGCTTGCGCACGGAGCCGATGCAAATCTCCGTAACGTATACCGGATAACGCCGCTGATGTACGCCGCAGGCATGAGTGGTAATGGCAGGGCGCCTGCCGGCTCAACCGGGGCGGACATACAGCAGAAAGCCATCCGGACAATTGATATGTTGCTGGATGCCGGCGCCGATATTGATGCCCAGGTTAACGACAGCCACACCTTCACCGCAAAACTCGATACCTATATCCAGTGGAAAGACAATGAAGGCCGTAGTGCACTGCATTCCGCTGCTGAACTTGGCTGGAATCTGGTTGCAAGACATCTGGTGGAACGGGGTGCCGACACCACTCTCAGGGATGCCGAAGGTAAAACCGCACTTGATCTGGCATTGGAACCGGTACCTGAAGCAAACCGTCCCGGACGCGGCCCTTCTGCCGAGGGAAGACGAGCTGTGGTTGAACTGCTGGGTGGCCAGACACTGCGTTGAATCTGCCTGCGGCATACTCACGACCCGACCTTGTGGAGATTTCTGCCAGGCTCAGAAGCGACTCCCATTGAGACAGTTCAACGTCTGCCATGTGCATGATTCAGGACTGCGATACAGGGGCCTGCCCGGCAAGTTTCTTTACTGCTGACGAACAGGCCAGCGCCTGACGACTCTGGTAGGCCTCGTGATTGGCCCCCATCAACTTGCGATCATACTGATAGTTCACCATAAGCCCGTAACTCTGCTTCAGTCCGTTTTCGGTTGGATCAGCCCACCAGTTGATACGATCCAGTATCGCGCCATTACCCAGATGAAAGCGTACAACGGCATCAGCCGGATTCCCCCGGCTTTTCACTTTCAACAGATAATGTGCGCACAGTGACGTCAGCAGTTTTGTCAGTTCGGCAGAATCACGCAGTGGACTGCCCGGCTCAACACCTGACTGCATGGCCTCAAGCAGGGCCTGTTGTTCGCTGTCCAGGCTTGTCAGTCCATCATGCACCGCAGTTTCCAGCCAGCGCCTGAAGCCAGGCACCGGTGAAAGCGTGACATAACGGGTAATGTGGGGCATTTCATGTACGAGGTGTTCAATAACCTGTTTGATCAGGAAATTGCCAAAGCTCACACCACGCAAGCCACCCAGACAATTGTTGATGGAATAGAACACAGCAGTGTTCGGACTGGCATCGTCATCACCGGGCGGGTGCTGTTTGAGCAGCTCAAGAATGTTGTCACTGATTTCATCAGTAAGCGCAGCTTCAACAAAAATCAACGGTTCCCCTGGTATTGCCGGATGGAAGAACCCGTAACAACCACGATCAGCCTGCAGACGTCGGCGAAGATCAGGCCAACCCCGGATTTCATGCACTGACTCGTACTGGATCAGTTTTTCAAGAATCCAGGCGGGCGTACGCCAGTCTATTGTGCGCAACTCCAGAAAGCCGCGATTGAACCAGCTTCGGAAAAGGCTCAACAGCTCCTCATCAAGCACATCACGCGCAGGATTGTCCTTTGGCAACTTGTGGAGGTCTTCGCGCATACAGATCAGCGCCTGTGTACCCCCAGCTGCCGTGTTCAGCGTTTTCAGCAGTTCAAGTCTGGGAGACTCACAGGCACTGCCCAGCGCCAGCAAAGAGCCCTGATCACCATCAGCCTGATAACGCGTGATCGCCTCGGCCACTACCTCTGTATCAGCACCTAGCTTTGAGTAGAGATACCCGAAAAACTGCTGCTTTTCCGCTTCGTCGCTGGCCTGGTATTGCCGGATGATTTCCTCGGCGATAACTATTGAGGAAGCTTCACCACTGAGCTGCAGCAGGGCCTCACACAATCTGCCTGCGCCAAGAGCAAAATTGTCACTGCTCCCCAGATTGAACTGATCAAGCGTTTCCTGCCCGAGTGTCGAGAGTTTCTGAAGCAGATATGAAAGTGATTTCATGGATGAAGATGTCCTGTCCGGAGATTGTTGTCAGAGTAATGCTCCCGGAATCACGATCCGGTTACCATGCACTCCCGCATTTTGAATGCAGTCCCGATATCAGGCCCCCCTTACTCAGACACCTGGCTTACCAGATTTTTACCCTGTCCTGTGGCGACAGATACATCGGGTCATCCGGCCCGATGTTGAAGGCGTCATACCAGGCATCGAAATTCCTGAGAATTGCATTGCAGCGGGCTTCACTATGCGAATGCGGATCTGAAGTAAGCCGTACTTCAAGGTTTTCATCGCGATAGAGCCTGCGCCAGATCTGCGCCCAGCCTATGAAAAAGCGCTGGTCACCTGTAAACCCGTCAATGACCGGGGCTTCCTCTCCATTGAGCGACATCCGGTATGCCTTGTACGCTACAGCCAGTCCACTGAGATCACCGATATTTTCACCCAGTGTGAATTCACCGTTCAGGAACTTGCCTGGCAATACTTCAATCAGGTTGTACTGCTCGACCAGCTTGCCGGCACGTTCGGCAAATGCTTCGGCATCGGTTTCAGTCCACCAGTCACGCAGATTGCCGTTACCATCATATTTGCGGCCCTGATCATCAAAGCCATGACTGAACTCATGTCCGATCACAGCGCCAATGCCACCATAATTGACAGCATCGTCCGCTTCCACATTGAAAAAAGGTGGCTGCAGGATAGCTGCAGGAAACACGATCTCGTTCATTGGCGGGTTGTAGTAGGCGTTTACGGTGTAAGGTGTCATGAACCATTCACCCCTATCTATCGGGTTACCCAGTTTGCCCATCTCACGATCATGCTCCACGCGTCGTGAACGCATGACATTGCCGACGAGATCTTCCGGATCAACTACCAATGCTGAATAGTCCTTCCATTCATCCGGATAACCGATCTTCGTATTGAAATTGGCCAGCTTGTCCTGGGCCTGTACTTTGGTGTCCGGCGTCATCCACTCCAGCTCATCGATGCCAACGCGAAATGCCTCGCGCAGATTTTCAATAAGCTGATCCATACGCACCTTGGCTTCAGACCGGAAATGCTGCTCTACATACAGGCGCCCCACAACTTCACCCAGTGCGCCATCCACAACGCCTACACCTCTTTTCCAGCGAGGCTGGATTTCTTCCAGTCCACTGAGGGTACGCCCCTCAAAATCGAACTGGGCCTGAACGAACGCATCACTCAGAAATGGAGCATAGGTATCCACCAGTTTATAGCTGAAATAATCCTTCCACTGCTCTACAGGGATTTCATTCCAGATGGCATCCAGCCCTTCAATGTAACTGGGCTGGGCGATGATAAAGACCTCCTCATTGATGCCATAACGCTGCAGAAAGGCAGCCCAGTCCAGTGAGGGTGACATACCCTGCAGCTCTGCCAGGGTTCTCTTGTTGTAGGTCAGTTCAGCCTGGCGATTCATGACTCGATCCCAATGGGCCTCTGCTATCCTGCTTTCTATCGCCATGACAGAATCTGCAGATTCCTGCGCCCGCGCATATCCGGCAATTGTCATTACCTTGCCGATGTAATCCTGGTAAGCAGCTCTCGCCTCCTGATGGGTTGTGTCATTTGTGGAGAGATACCAGTCACGATCAGGCAGGCCCAGTCCGCTCTGGACAATATAGGTAATGTACTGATCTGACTGCATTTCATCATTACTGACATAGCCGCCAGCAGGAATCTGGACCCCGGCCCTGTTGAGGTCGGCAGACATGAGGAACAGTTCTTCCTTGCTGCTTACTGAGCCTATCTCGCTCAGGGCCGAAAGAATGGGTGTTGAACCCAGTGCCTCAATCCGGGATTCATCCATGAAGCTCCTGAAGAAATCCCCGACTTTCTGCGCATCGGATCCTGGTGCGGAATCGGCAACAGCGGCACTTTCTATGATGACTCGCAGTTGTTCCTCTGCCTCGTCAGCAAGTGCCGTAAAGGAACCATAGTTGGATTTGTCTGCCGGAATGGGCGTGTTCGCGAGCCAGGTACCATTTACATAACGATAGAAATCAGTACCCGGTGTCAGGGAGGTGTCAAAATTTTCCAGCTCAACACCAGAACCGAGGCCGTCAGGGCTGGTAGTGACTACTTCCGGAAAATCCGATTGCACACCTGCAGGCATGTCGCTGGTCGTTTCTTGTTGACCACAGGCGGCCAGCACAACACAAAGAACAAGAGACAGGATAAGCCTGTTCATGGAACACCTCATGAATAACTGAAATTATCGGGAATATGGTGAATCAGACCCGCCCCGGCAGGGAAAATTGCAATGCAGTATAGTGCAGGCTTCAAACCTGTTGAAACCTTGTAGCAGTGCTTGCAATGCACATCAGTCCGGTTTTCTGGTCAGGAAAAAGTGCTCGCGATAAAACTGCAGTTCCTTGATGGAATCGCGAATGTCATCAAGTGCCTTGTGGCTACCTTCCTTTTTCAACCCGTCCATCAGGTCAGGTCGCCAGCGCTTGGCCAGCTCCTTGACCGAGCTCACATCCAGATTGCGGTAATGGAAAAAGGCTTCCAGGTCGGGCATGTAGCGTGCCAGAAAGCGCCGGTCCTGGCAGATACTATTGCCACACATTGGTGAATGTCTCGGGTCGCAGTATTGCGAGAGGAATTGCAGGGTGAGCTTTTCTGCCGTGCTTTCATCGTAAGGGCTCAATCTGACTCGCTCGATCAGGCCATTGGCGCCATGATGGTGCTGATTCCATTCATCCATGCCATCCATGACAGTTTTCGACTGATGAATGGCGAATACCGGCCCCTCTGCAACCACACGCAAATCCGTGTTGGTGATAATGGTGGCAATCTCGATAATACGGTCGGTATCGGGAGAAAGTCCGGTCATTTCCAGATCTATCCAGATAAGGTGTTGCTTCTTGTCCATTGGGAATCCCTTTTTGAAGCGCCGATTGTAGCAAAGCAGCTACCCTGATAGTGCCTGTTGGTTCTATTATGACAACATGACGCGAAGAAAACTCAGCAAACAGCAACTGGTCCGTATCCAGGGCAAGCAGCAGGCACAAACTGAACGACATATTGTAGAAGCTGGTAATGCCGATACGCAGGGCACCCAGTATCGAGGGTTGGTAATTTCACATTTCGGACAGCAACTCGACATTGAAGCTCTCGATGGTGACCTTTGTGGCTCTCTGGTGCGCTGCTTCCAGCGCAGCAATCTTGAACCACTGGTTGCCGGAGATGAAGTCATCTGGGAAGCCGGTGATCCTGAAGGTGTGGTCGTGGCCACCTTGCCCCGCAGAAGTGTGCTTTGCAGACCATCGAAACTGGGTGCATTGAAACCTGTTGCTGCCAATATCGACACCATGATCATTATCATAGCCCCGGAGCCTCAACCCCATTTCAATCTGATCGACCGGTATCTTGTTGCCGCAGACCAGATGGGGGCCGAGGCTGTACTGCTGTTGAACAAATGTGACCTTATGCCACAAGCCCCCCATACCCCGCTCGTAAATGACATGCTGGCCCTTTATGAAAATTTGGGTTACCAGACCCACAGGGTTTCCTGCCGCACGGGTGAAGGCAGGGCAAGCCTGCTTGCATTGCTGGCCACCAGGACCAGTGTCATTGTGGGACAAAGTGGTGTGGGTAAATCGGCACTGGCCAATCTGCTGCTGCCCGGCATCAATACAGAAGAAGGCACGCTTTCTGAAGCAAAAACCAAAGGGCGCCATACCACCACTGCCGCCAGACTCTTCCACTTTCCTGAAGGCGGCAAACTGATCGATTCACCGGGTATCCGTGAATTCGGTCTGTGGCATATCGAGCCCGAGGAAATACTTGCAGGATTTGTGGAATTTCGCCCATTTATCGGACAGTGCAGATTCCGGGACTGCAGACACGAAAAAGAGCAGGGCTGCGCCCTGCTGCAAGCCGTAGCCGACGGGAAAATTGATGAAAGAAGACTTCACAGTTACCAGTTCATTCTCCGCTCACGCATAATCTGACATGCCTGGCTGAATGCATGCAGTAGCAAAATGAGACATCAGGCACGCTGGCAACAGTAACAGGCTGTCAGTTGACAAAGATGTGCGTATACTCAACGCAGGCCGGCCGGGTAGTACTATGCCAAAGCTTGATCTGGTTATCGAACCTTCAACACTTGAAACCCATCTTCAGGACACTGATCTTCTGGTTGTCGACGTTTGCGCGCCCCAGAACTGGAAACAACTGCATGTTCCCGGAGCCGTGCACATCAACCCGGCCGAGCTGGTATGCGGTATTCCACCTGCTTCAGGCATGCTGCCAACAGAAAGCCAGTTACGTAATCTGTTTTCCCGGATCGGATACACGCCGGGAAAGCATATCGTAGCCTATGATGATGAAGGTGGGGGCTGGGCAGCACGACTGATCTGGACACTGGATATCATCGGCCACAAGAATTATTCATTCCTCAATGGTGGACTGCTTTCCTGGTACCGGGAAGGACATCCCGTTACACCTGAAGTCAATGAAGTAACACCAACAAGCGTGAGCCTCCGATTGAACCGGGAACCCATCGCTGAACTGGAAACAGTCAAGGCTGCCATCGGCAAGCCCGGGATCTCGATCTGGGATGCCAGATCCCCTGAGGAGTATGCAGGCCTGAGAACTTCCTCTGCACGAGCAGGTCATATCCCCGGAGCAGTAAATCTGGACTGGCTGGAGCTGATGGACCGGGAGCGCAATTTGCGTCTGCATCCACTGCCTCTGCTGCAGGATAAACTGAAGGCCATCGACATCGTGCAGGGCAAGCACGTCATTACCCATTGCCAGAGCCACCACCGTTCGAGCCTGAGTTACTTTGTTGCACGGGCGCTCGGATATACCGCACAAGGCTATCATGGGTCCTGGGGTGAATGGGGCAACCTGCCGGATACGCCAATAGAATCATGGTCATGAAAAAACTGTTTGTATTACTGCAGTATGTACTGCCCCATCACTTGATCTCTCGCATCGCAGGAATGCTTGCCAACTGCCAGGTCGGCTGGATCAAGAACACTTTCATTTCCTGGTTTATCAAACGTTACCAGGTCAATATGAGCGAGGCAGCCAGTCCCGATCCTCTTGCCTACACATGTTTCAATGATTTTTTTACGCGCCAGCTCAAGTCTGACGCCAGAACAACAGATGACAATCCCCGGTCGGTAATCTGCCCGGCGGATGGCGCCATCAGCGCTCTCGGCACCATTAACTCAGACACCATTTTCCAGGCCAAGGGACGTAGTTATTCATTGACCGCACTTTTGGGAGGAGATGCCGATCGTGCTGCCGCATTCAGTAATGGCAGCTTCATGACAGTTTACCTTTCACCCCGCGACTACCATCGTGTACATATGCCACTTGCCGGCACACTCAAGGAACAGGTTTATGTTCCCGGAAGACTTTTTTCCGTAAACCAGACAACCGCTGAGGGTGTGGACAGGCTGTTTGCGAGAAATGAAAGAGTCGTCTGTATTTTTGACACTGACCATGGACCCATGGCCATCGTCCTTGTCGGTGCAATGATAGTGGCAGGGATAGAAACTGTATGGGCAGGCCAGGTGGCTCCTGCGCCCCATGGTCTGCAGTCAGTTGACTACAGTCAGCAGGCACCACCTGTACATCTGGAACGTGGGCTTGAAGTCGGCCGTTTCAAACTCGGCTCTACTGCGATCGTGATTTTTGGTGACAGCATGGTGAAGTGGAACGAAGACCTTGAGAGCGGCTGCGCAGTTCTCATGGGACAGGCTACGGGCATACTGCAGCAGGTCTCCTGACCAAACAGCGCAGTTCACGATTTCGCAGGGATTCTTACTACCAGCGTATTCGCAATCTTGTCGTGCCAGCCCTGCTTGCGCTTGTCGAAGGCAATCCAGAAAAAGCCAAGAAAAAACGGCAACATGGAAACAATATAGCCAAGGAATCGCAGTACAAGTCTGACCGTTGAGGGATTTCCTCCAGTGCTTGCATCCACTATTGCGATTCCCATCATGATCTTGCCTGGCGTGGCAGATTTGTACTTCCAGAATAGAATAACCACCAGCGCAGGCAGCACATTGCCGATGAAAAAACCGCTTACTCCTGTATCCAGCGCAGGATTCATCAACACGTCCATACCGAAGAACATGATCAGCAGTGGCGTGAACACAATAATCTGCAGAATACTGTCAAGAATCGAGGCGAACACCCGCGACCAGAATCCGGCAAATTCAACATTGTCTGGATCTATCTGCATCTGGAACTCCCCGATTTTATTTATATATTCTTGATCATAGCACTCAGGCCCGATCGTGCGGGAAATTCAAAACTGCCTGAATGCTGTCCACTTTCATGGCCAGCATGAGTACGCGGTCTACACCCATGGCAACTCCTGCACCTTCCGGCATGCCATGCTCCAGTGCAGCCAGCAGTCTTGTATCTTCCGGATACCGGGCAAGCCCCCTGCTTACCCGCACTGCCTGGTCTGTAGCGAATCTTTGCGCCAGTTCTGCAGGATCACACAATTCATCATAACCGTTGGCGAGCTCCATACCCGCTGCAACCAACTCGAATCGTCGCCCTACAAGGTCTCCGTCGGTGTTGCACAGCACCCTGGCCAGTGCAGCCTGGGAGGCAGGATAATCATGTATGAAGACTGCTTCCTGCAGACGCGGCTCAATCAAGTGGCTGTAAAGCAACTCCAATAGCACATCCCTTTCATTGTCATCAGAGGCAAAATCGAGATTTGTCACCACCAGCCTGCGCAGCGCCTTGTCAGGCGCAGTGTGGGGATTTACGTCCAGATATTCTTCAAACAGCCTGCGATAGGTAATCCTTCTCGCAGGCTTGATTCCGGCAATCCGGATAAGCAGCGACTCAACTTCATCCATCATCTGCTCCAGCGTGAATCCTGGCCGGTACCATTCAAGCATACTGAATTCAGGATTATGCCGACGCCCATGCTCGGCATTCCTGAAAGCCTTGCAAAGCTGGTAGATGGGTCCGCTGCCTGCTGCAAGCAGACGCTTCATTGCAAATTCAGGAGATGTCTGCAGATAGCGGGTTTCGATGGTACTGCCCTCGCGGTAGTGGGCAGCTATTGATTCAATATTGGGATCTGTTGCTGTTGCATTGCAGAGCAGAGGCGTTTCAACTTCAAGTACACCTTTTTCACTGAAAAATGCCCGGATCTGTTCGTTGATCCGGGCTCTTGCCTTGAGCAACCCGATTGAAGCAGCAGGGGACCAGTCAACAGCGCTCTCTTTCAAGCATACCCCCCTGTATCAGTACGCTTACTTCTTGACGCGGTTCTGGTACTCACCAGAGCGTGTATCAACGCGCAGGACATCACCAATTTCCACAAAAAGCGGTACTTTAACCACTGCACCGGAAGCCAGTTTGGCAGGCTTGGTGCCACCGGTAGCAGTATCACCTCGGATACCCGGGTCGGTTTCAACGACTTCTATTTCCACGAAATTGGGAGGAGTGACAGATATCGGTACGCCGTTGTAGATCATCACTACGTATATTTCCTGTTCTTTCAGCCAGTTTCTTGCGTCTGTTACGGCTTTTTCATCTGCAGCCAGCTGTTCAAAACTGCCGTCGGTTTTCATGAAGTGCCAGAACTCGCCATCGGTATAGAGATATTCCATGTCGGTTTCCACAACATCGGCACCTTCCAGGGATTCTCCGGATTTGAAGGTCCGCTCCCAGACCCTGCCACTGTTGAGGTTACGCAGCCTGACCCTGTTGAATGCCTGTCCCTTGCCGGGCTTGACGAATTCATTCTCCATGATGGAACAGGGATCGCCATCCAGCATTACTTTCAGGCCTGCCTTGAATTCGTTGGTGGAATACGTAGCCATCTTGACCTCGTGTAACAGGCAATCTGCATGCCTGACTGTGAAAAGGGGCGAATGATACCTTTGCACCCGATTTCAATCCATAGCACAGCCTGTAGGCAACGGAAAATCACGCCAGATACCTTCTGATGATGGCGCTGGGACCTTGATCCCCGGATAATCCGCACATGCTGCATCCCATCCCGCTTCAACAGACACTTTCCTGGCAGGAACAACTGGCAAACCTGGTCACAGATCCGGCGGAACTGCTTCACTGCCTCAAACTCACGCCAGAAGATGTCGGTTATTCTGCCGAAGCACTGGCCGACTTCCCACTGAGACTGACCCGGAGCTACATGGCACTGATGCAACCGGGGGACCCGGCAGACCCGCTTCTCAGGCAGGTCTTGCCCCATCATGATGAAACTGTCCCCTCAGCAGGGTACACGAATGACCCCCTGGATGAAGATGCATCGCTGGCAAAACCGGGGCTGCTGCACAAATACTCCAACCGGGTACTGCTTGTGGTAACCAGTGCCTGCGCCATTCACTGCCGCTACTGTTTCAGACGCCACTTCCCCTACTCTGAAAACCTCAGAAGCCGGCAGGAACTGCAAGCAAGCTTCAACTACATTGGACAAAACCCGCAAATCAACGAGGTAATTCTCAGTGGCGGGGATCCACTTGCAGTTCCGAACAGGTATTTGCAATGGCTGATCGACGCGCTGTTCGAGCTGCCCAATGTCACACGGGTGAGAATTCACACGCGACTCCCTGTAGTACTTCCTGATCGGGTTGATCGCGCCCTGTTGGCCATTATGGGCAGACATGCGGGCAAGATGGTCATGGTCCTGCACGCCAATCACCCCCGGGAACTTGGAGATGCACTGGAATCTGCATGTGTACGCCTGCAGGAACACCGCGTACTGCTGCTGAACCAGAGCGTGTTACTCAAAGGGGTCAATGACGACCCCGACACACTCTGCAAACTCAGCGAACGTTTGTTTGCGGCAGGTGTACAGCCGTACTATCTTCATATACTGGACAAGGTGGCCGGAGCGGCCCATTTTGATGCTGGAGAAACCCGGGCAAAGGCACTGCACAGTGCGATGCAACTGGTCTTGCCCGGTTATCTGGTTCCTAAACTGGTCAGGGAAGAGGCCGGAGGGTTTTCGAAGACACTTGTGCTCTGAATTACCCGGACAATACCAGGAGAATGAGGCAGGCTATGCCTGGCAACGCCAATATCATGGACGAACAGAGCACTACCATTCGCTTGCTGGTAACTGCTGCCAGCAGCGCGATTGCCAACAGGATGATCAGTGATCTCAGGCATGCAGGCTTGTCCATCAAGGCCGCGCATACTTGCAAGGGTGATGAGCTTGCAACACTGCTTTGCACCCACTCCTGGGATGTGCTGGTGTGCCACAGTTTTCCCGCGCTTTCTGCACCAGCTGTACTACAGACAGTACAACAACAGGAAGCCCCGCTGTCCGTGCTGGTAGTAGACGACCATATAGCCGCAACCGCACGCCAGGCTCTGTTCAGGGAAGGAGCATGTGACGTAATTGCCACAAACGAATCTGAAAGGCTGGCCAGAGGCATCAGCCGGGAATCTGCTTATCGGCAATTACACCGCAGGCTCGCTGCGCTTGAACTCGATTTCAGGCAAACAGCACAAAGACTGAGTCACCTTATGGATGACAGCCCTGCTCCCTACGCATGCATGCTTGATGGCCTGCATATCTATTGCAACAGCAGCTACGCAGCACTGTTTGAATACCCGGATACGGATACAATCAGGACCACACCATTTCTGGATCTCGTGGCACAACAGGACAGGGAAAAAGTCCGAAACCTGTTGCAGGCCATGGAAAACAATGCATCGATCTGCATTCGGGGGTTAACGCTCAATAGGAGTGTACATGCCCTGAAATGTCTGTTCACTCCGACGCGGCACAATGGCAAAAACTGCCTGCAGCTTAAAGCAGAGCACGACAGTGGCAATGCACAATACCGGGAAGAACTTGAAAAACTGCAGTCCCGTGACTTGTTGACTCGTCTGGAAAACCGTAAATCTTTTACAAACAGGATCGAGAAAGCCATCCTCAAGGCGTATGAATCCCGGATTTTCAGTGCTCTACTGGTAGTAGAGCTGAACGCTCTTGTGGATATCAGCTCAAGTATTGGCAAAGCCAATGCCAATATGGTGCTCAATGACATTGCAGCCTGGCTACAAAAAACCATCAAAATGCCGTTTGCAGCCGCACGCCTGGATGCTCATGTATTCGGACTGCTTGTATATGAAAGCAATCCTGACAGGATAATTCTGCTTGGACGGGAAATCCGCACCCAGATCAACAAAACGCTATCTCCTGCCATGCAGGACACCCGGGAACCTGGTTGTTCAATCGGGATGTCCCTGATCAATGACAATAGCCATGATGCGGAATCCGTGCTGGAACGTGCTCGCACCCGTTTGCCTCAGGAGCATCCTGAAAATGAATCCCCTTTCTCCTTTTGTGGCAATGAGACCGGTCAGCATGGTGCCTCAGGTATCCTGCGCTACCTGCAAATGGCACTGCAGCAGAAAAAATTCAGGCTGGCTTATCAGCCTGTCATAGATCTGAAGGGGCAGAACCGTCCCGGCTATGAGGTTCTCAGCCGCATGCTGGACAGTGATGGCAAGGAAACAAGTCCGGATACTTACCTTTGGCTGGCTAATCTCAATGGCCTGGGTGAGCAGCTGGACCGACTGGTAGCAAGCATGGTTCTGGAGCAACTGGCAAATCAGGCACTTGAAGAGTCCCTGGTCCTGAAAATCACTCCCAATACCCTGGTCAGCCGTACTTTCCTGCCATGGCTGAGTGAACAGCTCTCCTGCAGGCGGGTGAACTGTGGCAGACTGACCATTGAAATCAGTGAAGTTGATTTGTACAGCACGAGGGACTGCGCCCTCAATTTCTGCCATGGGCTTGCTGAACTTGGCATAGGGATATCAATCTGCCATTTCGGTTGCGCCATAGACCCCTACCCGATTCTGGATGAAATCAAGCCCGCATTTATCAAATTTGATGTAACACTGGTACGCGACATCATTTACAGTACGCAGCAGAGAAGCCACGTACAAAAGATGATACAAACGCTGCACGCCAGGAATACCAAAGTGCTGATCCCGAATGTAGAAGACATGGACGTTCTGCCGGTACTATGGGAGTCAGGTGCTGATTTTGTCCAGGGTTTTGCACTGCAGTCACCCTGCCACGAAATGCACTATGAATTCATGGTTGAAAAAGCGATAACACTTGCAGCACAACAATGATGACAGACTATCTCACCGGAAAAGCAGCTGATTTCCTCCCCGAATTTCCTGACCGAACTGTCATGCGCATGCAGTTTACAGTGCTTACAAGCAATGCGGGAGGTGAAAGCTGATGACCATCAGGATCCGTATTACGCTGGCCTTCTCGCTTCTGCTCATCGTCCTGACAACTGGTTTCTGGATTACCCTGAAACTGCAAATGGATCGCACTCTGCTGGCCCAGCAGGATATTCTCGGGCAGGTCCTGGCCAGACAGGCTGCAGATTCGGTAACTGAACTGGTCCTTGCGAATGATCAGCTGGGGCTCAATGTCGTGGCCAGCCAGTTGGGTCGGGAAGAAGGCATAAGCGGCATCATAATCACAGATGTTGATGGCCGCATTCTGGCGCCTACAGCACCGACTGCAAGCATTCCTGACACCTCGATGCCCGGGGTATACCGTGCACCGGTATCCCTGCAGGAGGCTGTAGCCGGATTTGTGATTCTGACACTTGATCCGGCTACCAACACCAACCCCCTGACCACGCCACAGGCAGCCTACTACGCAACAATTGCTGCAGGACTGCTGCTGACCATTGTTCTGGCCTGGATACTTGCACAGACCTTTACAAGGCCACTGGAGGAGCTGGTCAACAGCACTCCGGAAGAGCCCACAGAAGATGCTGTCCCATTACAGCTGAGCACAGTGCCTGAAGTGCAACTCGTCCAACTCAGATTTATCGAACTATGGAATCGTGTTTCCGAGCTTGAGGAACAGATTGCCAGTACCGGCATTCCGGACCCTTCTGAAGAAGAAGAGCAGAACCTCAAAGCCGAGCGCCGCATGACAACCGTAGTGGCTATAGAGGTAGTCAATGCCCAGACAGCCATCGAACTGCTTCATCCCGGCACACTCTCCATCCTGCTGCAGCAATATCAGTTCTATATCCGACAGGCTGCCCGTCTTTACCGGGGGGTGGTCACAAGGACCCAGGGAAATCTGAGTCTGGTTACCTTCGATACAAGGCGCTGTCAGGATGATCATGCCGGTAACGCCATCTGTTTTGCCCAGCTCTTTCTGCTGTTGATGCAGGAGTTTGCAGCCAATCAGAAAGCACGCAAGGCACAATCGCTGGATTTCCGTATAGCTGTGCATAGCGGTGACGCCTATTTTTCTCCCCTGTGGAAAAAATCCAGATCCGAAGGAGACAAGACGCGGGAAGAATCCATCATTGGCAAGCCGGTAGAGCTGGTCCAGGAAATGCTGCAACACGGAAATGCCAACCAGATTCTTGCCAGCGAGCTCAGTTATGATCTGGCAGATGGCCAGAGTCGATTTGCTGTAGCACAATCCGAACCATTCACGCTTGATGAAGGCAGGCTCACCATGGGCAGTTTTATAATTACATCGCGGTCTGGCACACATGCCGAACTTCTGCAAAGACAATGCAGACACTTGCTGCCAGACCAGGAATCCAGAGAAGAGCGTTAGGGAACAGTCATGTCAGAAGGCATCAGTGTAGGTCATCCTTTCTATTTTCCCACCCAGGTAGTACTCGTGGATGATGATCCTGATTTTCTGGACGGCATAAGTCTCATGCTGGACAAGAATCTCAGCTTCAAGCTTTTCCAGTCTGCCAATGCAGCGCTGGGTTATGTCAATAATGCACACAGACACGTGAACTTTTTGCAGCGCTGCTATGCAAACTACAAAACCGGACCACTGGAATCGGATTCTCTCTCACATATTGATATCGGCAAACTGCATCATGAAGTTCTCAATTGGTCGCGCTTCCAGACCTGTTCAACTGTAGTGGTCGACTATTCGATGCCTGAAATGAATGGCCTGGAATTCCTGATGAAAATGACCAACCCCTTTATCCGGAAAGTGCTGCTTACCGGCCAGGCAGACATGGAACTTGCAGTGAAGGCATTCAATCAACAGCTCATAGACCAGTTCATTGACAAGCACGACCCACGCCTGAAAAAGAAACTGAACGGTACCATAGCCACTTTCCAGGATCAGTATTTTCGCAGCAGTTTCAAGCTGATTACCGATCCCATCATAGCCAACAACCAGGATGCCTTTCTGGTAAACAGTGAGTTCCAGGAATTTTTCCGGGAGTTGAGAACCAAAACGGGCTGCATCGAGTACTACATGCTAGATTCGCCACACAGTGGATTTCTGATGGTCGATGGGGACGGCAAAAAACAGTGCCTGCTGATTTATCATCAGGAAGCACTGGCCAGTCATTGCGAACAACTTGAAAGTGCGGGCGCTCCGGCAGAGCTGCTATCAAAAGTAAAGGTGGGCAAACTGCTGCCGGTGTTTGATGTCCTTGGTGTTGAACTCAATGCCAGCCACCCATTCCTGGCACAATGGAATCTGTATTATTTTCCGGCACATGAAATCAAATCCAGAGGCTTCAGTTATTTCACCACAATAACCAATGATGAATGCCTGCCGCATATCCACGGGAAACAGGTTTTTTCATTCAACAACTTCATGGAAAGCAATCCGGTATTGCCCCAGATAGTGCATTGAGAAAATCATTACGGCATTTTCCCAATCTCAGGATACGCCTTCGAATACAGGCAAACTGATCCTGAACTGAGTGAATTCACCATGCACTGACTCACATTCAATTTCGCCACCGAAACTCAGCACTGTTCTTTTACAGAATGCGAGACCTGCACCAGTACCGTCACTCTTGGTAGTAAAGAAGCCGTCAAAAATCCGGCCTATAATGGTGCTGTCGATACCAGTTCCTGTATCACGAAAAATGATTCTGTTGAATCTTTCACCGGTTTCAAGTCTGATGGTGATTCCTCCTTTTTGCGCCGACTGTATCGAGTAATAGGCGTTCTTGAGCAGATTGAAAAATATATAGATAAAAAGACTCTCAACCCCGAGGAAAGTAAAATCATCATCAAGGTCAAGATTGAGTTTTTCCCGCTCTCCACTCTTGAAGGGATACCTGTCCACTGCCTGCTCTATGATATCTGCAGCACCAATCGGATTGAGCTGTCTTCTGTCAAATAAGTTGTCCCGCAGATTCATCAACAACATATCAATGACAGTATTGGCCTGATCAATCATCAGCTTGATGCGTCTTGGTGAAGTCTGCAGGATATTAAGATGACCCTCCCTGATAGCAGGCGCATGTTCAGGAGCATGTTTTGAGCACCATTCATGACTGGCCATCAATTGGGGCAGGTATTCCTCAATACCACTGATACTCGCCCTGATACCTGAAAGAGGAGTTCTCATTTCATGTGCAATATTGGCACTGAGACTCTGCATGACCTGGAGTTTTTCTGCATGATCCATGGCGGTCTGGTGCATAACCTTGGCATAAACACGTATACGGTCAAGAATGATGGACAGCTGATTGGCCAGATAATCAAACATCTGGTACTCAAATTCCGTATAGGGCTTTTCATCAGTCCGGCCTGCCAGGATGATGCATAGCACCTTGCCATTCTGGACTATGGGCAGCATGAAGGATGTTCCTGTTTCACGAAGTGCATTGACAGTCAGAGGATCTGCATCCGCAAATGAACACAATCGGCATTTCCCGGAAACTTCCTGCTCGAAATCCGGCGTGTGGAATGCCCATTCTCTTGAATCCGGCCAACTGTGCAGAGCAAGCATGCGGTCATTACTGCCTTCCACCTCATCCACACCACTGACGACCTCATTGGAAACAAGGAAAACAATATTGTGCAGCTGGACCTTCTGCCTCAGTGTTTCACTGACCATCATCAACACATCGTCAACTTCAAGAAAGTTGTGCATTTTCCTGTTCAATTCAATGAATGCAGAAAAATAGTCAAGCTCAGTGCTGGTTGTAAGATGTCCTGTAGCCTGACTGATTATGCGCAGCAGTGCATCATGACTGGTGACGATGACCACGATGAACGCGAGTATATAACCCAGCAGCGGAACAGGGTCGTCCATCCCGTCAAGAATAAAGGACAGGTAGAAGAACGACAGCGAGAAATATACCAGGACCAGATAGAGTCTGTTCCTGTCAACAAACAGCTTCATTTTTTCTCCCTGCCTCAATGCCCACCCGGCTTCTCAATAATAGCATTATGAGATGAGCAGAATGCAGATCTGCTTCATCCGGTCCTCAATATGTCATAACGCGAGTTTGAGGGCCTTCCCTGATAATCACAAGACTCTCGCCATCACATGTTGCACTCTTCTAGCCAGGCCCTCAACCCATCCGGGGTAATGTATCCTGATCTGCCCAAACTCCTGTTTGTGGTTCAAACTAGTGTTGTATACTTTTAAAAAATGAGGATACGAAAATTTATCCAGACATGCTCTCCAGCGCTCCAGCCATCCTTTTCTATCCGGTGATACTCATCTGGAGTCTGGTTTATGGGGCTTCTGCAGGTGCGTTTTTCAAGGCTGTTGCAGTCTATGAAAGCTGGCGATATTACAACCGATATCACATACTGCTGTGGAAGAAGTATCCCAGGCGCAGCTACCAGAAATATATTTCGGCAATCTGGGCCAACGAAATCAGGGGAAAGCCGGTTGAACTTGCTGAATATACCAGGCACCAAATTGAAAAAAGTCACCCGGAAGAACTATTCCCGGCGATTCGTCTGTTTATCAACACGCTTTTCATGATCAGTATCCTGCCCTTCATGTTATGTTCGGGCCTGCTGCATGGTCCCGTCTATGTCTTCAAAAAGGCTCTTTACGAAAGAGCCTTGCGAACAACACAGTCCAGCAAGCTGCAATGAACTGGTTCTCCCCCATCAAATATGATCGTCCACCTGTTCTGCTTGTAGAGGACAATCTTCGTCAGGCCGAACTCACTGCCGATGTAATAAGGGAAACCGGCCTGTACGAAGTACTCATGGCCCATGACGGGCAGGAAGCACTTGATATTCTTTCCCGCCATGAGCGTGGTTTCGACTTCCTGAGCAATGCCATTTCATGCATTCTGCTTGACTGGCAAATGCCCAACATGAGCGGTGACAAATTCCTGCGCCTGTTGAGACAGAAAGAACATAAAAGTCCTTTCAAACGCTATATTCCGGTAATCATTATTACTGCCTATGGTGACAATCACCTGCGCATGCTTGCAGAAGATTCTTCACTTGGCATGGCTTCGGCCTATATTCTGAAACCCTTTGATGAAGCAGAGTTGCTGCAATCGCTGAAACGGGTTGTATTTGACAGAGAGGCTGAAGTCATGCGTGAGCTGCTCATAGAGCAAAGATCCCGTTGGCTGCAGGAAATCTCAAAAAAATCAGGCAACAACAACTGATTGCGACAGTACCACTGCTACAGATCTGGCAACCAGCAATCGCCTGTAAAGGTCAATGTTCGCCGATACCCACTGCAAGCCACTCTACTGTGACCACACTAGCGCTACCCTAGGAAGCCTTTTCTGCCCGAAGCCTTACTATCCCGACATTATTCAATTCTTTGTAGATTGGCAGAGAAATACTGAAACGGGTACCTACGCCAATTTCACTTGAAAACCTGATCGTCCCCTTGTGCTCACTGATTATCCTGTTGACGATAGTGAGACCCCATCCCCTTCCTGCTGTCGAGTTCCCGGTTTCAGAGAATTTGCCGCTGAAGTAAGGCTCCCATACCCTGGAGCGGAGCTCTTCCGGAATGCCTTCACCGGTATCTTCCACCACAATGCTGACAGCACCAGCTTCAACCAGACTTGAAAATGCCAGTGTGCCACCTTGCGGCATGGCATCCATTGCATTGTGAATGAGATTCGATATTACTACCTGCAGGTCACTGAAACTTGCCAGCAATCCCGGCACTTCATTGAGGTCCAGCACCACTTTGTATTTCGAATAATCGATCAACCGCAAACAACGATTGATAACATCGTTGACATTGACCTCGGTATAACTTCTGGAAGAACTGTCAGAAAGATCGGTAAGCGCAAGTGTTTCATCAACAATTTCCAGTGCATGCTCTATTTCCTCCCTGGCAACAGATTTGTAGTTCTCAAGCTCTTCCATATTCCGGATGCGGTTTATCCCAAGCTTGATGATATTGAGCGGGGTCCTGATTTCGTGATGGCACTGCCTGGTAGCATGAGCAATGGATTCAATTTTCTGCGCCCTTATCAGCTGAATTTCCGCCTCATGGAGCCTGGCCCTGTTTTCGTTGTAGAGTTTCTCGAGTTTCTCGAATGGAGTAAGACGGTAAAGTACAGGCGTAACGAAACTGATAAGATTTTCAAAAAACCGGAAATCATCAACCGTATATGGGCGCTTGTTTCCTTTTTCACCAAGCACAAGCAACCCTTCAAGAAATTCAGGAGAATGGAAAGGCAACAGCACACCGTCATTATTGACACCTACACCCAGCGTGCTGATTCTTTCTATCAGGGTTTCATCATGGACATCGGCGAACGGGACGGCAGACTTGAGACCATCCACCCATCGAATCAGAGGATCATCAGTCCTGATTTTCTGGAACCTGCCCAACACCTTGTAATAGGCAAAACTGCCACTTTCATTTCTGACAGCCACAACACACAAGGTATCTTCCAGCTCAAAAACCCGGTCAAGTTCCGAGATAATTTCCTGGAATATAGCCTCACGGTTCTTTTCCAGTGTAAGCTTGCTGGCAATCCTGTTGATTACGTCAGTCGTTGAATACCAGCCCCTGATGAACTTTCTTCGCGCAGATGTAAGCAAAAAGCGTTGCAGATCGCTACTGAAAAGCGCTGCAGCAACCAGACATGCTCCTACTGAAATCATGTTCAGCAGCTCGTTTGCTGCAGTGAGCTGATTCACAATCATTGTAAACAGCAGGACCAGACCCATAGTTGTAAGCCAGGCTGCTGTCTTGTTGATAATTACAGTTACATCGAGAAATTCATGTTTGGCTATTGCATAGAAGAAAAACAGGGGCGCAGAAGTGGCACTCAATCTCCCCAGCAGAAGAAAATCGTAGATAGCAAGGCTGGGAAGTACAAGATTGAAGATAATGGCAGAGCAGACATAGATTGATACACCTATGAGAAAATACCGGATTCTGCCGTCATGCTCCGGATACTGGCGACGTGCACGGACAAGCTTGTACAAGGCCAGGAATCCAAGCGATGACAGGTAAATCGAGTATAGTGAGTAACCCGGCACATCTTCGTATACCAACTCTCCATCAACAAAAACTACGCTGGATACCTGTGAGGTAAAAATTATTGCACCGGCAAAAGCGAGCGCCACCACACCATTGAGCAGATAAAGACGCCCTGGCTTGAAGACGGGATAGGAAGAACAGAAATAATAAAGTCCGTTGGCAAAGCACATGGCTGCCAGCAACTGCACCTTGATAATGCCTCTGGCATATTCCTGCCAGATTCCCTCATCTACAAGGTATATACAGATATTCCACACAGCCAATGAAATATTGGTGACAAAGAATATCCGGGGCAGGGCAGACTTTTTCCTGGCAACAAGGAATACACCCAGCAATACCAGCAACAGTGCATTTATCAAAAACAAATCATTGAGTGACCAGAAAGCCATTATATCTTTACACCTTCAATCCGGCTCAATCACACATATAACGCTTGATATTACCGATTATTTCAACCTGACTTTTTCTTTTCTTCATCTGGTCTATCGATCCATAAAGCAGTTCCATGGCGTATTTGACACTGCCTTTCATCAGCAGCAAACCATCCACCATGAACAACTGCAGGGGAACAAACCCCACTCCCAGACTCCACTTGAAAGCCTTGCTTGATATCCTCGTTCTGAAAAATGCCACATTACATTCAGTAGCTCTCGCTTTTTCAAAAATTGGCAGTGTAAGGTAGGGAGTCTTGTCCTGGCGGTATTCACGAATTACACCAAGCTCACATATTGATATGAATCTGCTTTTTTTTGCTAACATCACTCAACCAATATCTGGCAACATTCATACTTTCATGTCGCTTGAGGTCGGAAGATGAGAATGGAGCGCTTTCATCAGTCAGTGACGCTGCATCCATTATGAAACCCCAACAGAACCCGATGACCTTTTCATCCCTGAACAGTATGCTCATGACAGGGGTATAGTCAGGATCACAATCCATGCAGCTGTGAATTTCTTCCAGCGCAGACTCTCTGGTCCAGTCTTCTCCCCAGCTCTCATTGAAAACTTCGGCATAACAGTCTGCAAGACTGTGCAGCGTGGACTTTGGTAATCGGAAGAGCTGATCGCCCGAGTAACACTGCAAATAGAAATCATCGCCAAACTGCTGCTGCAGTTTCAGATTGAGTCTGGCAACCTTGAGCTGATCTTCGCTTTGCTCGAAAACCTTGAAAAGCATGCCGATACTTGCAGGATGGACCTCCTGTTGTATCTGCAGTGCAGCACTGGATTGATAGTGAGACATGAGTAACTCCTGAGGATTATGTCCAGCAGTGATATTCCTAACCTGCAAGCCATCAGAAATCCAACAGGGTTACAAGGTCATGATCGCTCCCTGATCCTTGACCTCCATAAATGCCTTGTCCCGATACTGTCGCGCATGTCCCTTGATACTGACTGACTGATGGCAGCAACAGGGTTGCGCAGAAAATGAATTATTCTCTTGACAACGCATTAACCTGCTGGTCAAGGCATTCTATCAGAATAGTTCCAGAAAAATGGCGGCAGCTCATTGATATTCAAGGAAAAATTGACGCACGATTGATATTAAATTGATTTCATTTTATTGGAACGAATACTGGATATTGAACCCGATCGATCTTGGCTCACCATATATATCCATGTAACTGTTCAAACCATCACCCTTTGTTCTCAATCGATATTTTTTGTCCTGCAGGTTCTTGATCCAGATGCCGGCCTCCCATGGAGAACCATTTCTGCCAAGTCTTGCCGCAAACCCGAACAGTCCATAACCAGGCAACTCATTGACGGCTTTCTCGGCAAGTGATGATGGGTCTCCTGAAAAAGTACTGCGGTAATCATAGACCAGGGTCATATCCAGCTTCGTCTGAGCCCAAAAATCGTGTCGCCAGTTCAGCAGGAAATATCCATTGAACCGGGGAGCCCAGGGTCGTCTGCCAGATACCGGCACCTGATCACCATCGATATTGACAGTTCTGATATCTGACGAAGTGAAAACTGCATCCAGCCAGCCTGCACCCACTTCAAAATGCAGATTTTCTGAAGGGCGCCATAACAACTCCAGTTCCAGTCCTTCATGCCGGGCATCACCCTGATTGGCAAGCCTGTCTATACCGGTTCCTGTCACCGGATTGATATCCCTGATGAACCCCTGTACATCCTGATAATCATAGGTGAAAAATGCACCTGCCATTTGCAGCTGCCGATCCATCCATTTTTGTCTGAAGCCAAGCTCCCATGCCGCAATGGTTTCTTCACTGTAGGGAATGACCTCAGCCGGATTGAACGGGAAGCCACCATAGAAACCACCACTCTTGAAACCACGAGAAAACTTGAGGTAACCGATACTGTTGTCATTGGGCAGCCAGTTCAGCGACACGCTGCCGCTGACATTTTCACCAAGAGCGTAATCCTGTTGTAAATCTCTTACGAAGTAGAAAGGCTGGGCAAGTGGTATGTAAAACGCGCCGTTGCGATATTGCTTTTCCTCGTCGGTATAGCGCAAGTTACCCGTTAACCGCCATTGAGGAGAAAAGCTGTAGCTGGCATCTGCATACACTGCCAGCGAAGTCGTATCCTGATCATACTGGAGCTTGCCCTGACCAAGACCTACAAGGCGATTGTCGCGCAGGTTGAAATCCCTTCTTTCAACAAACTCTTCATCACTCCATGAAATACCTGCAAGCCATTGCAAAGGCGCATCAGCAGCAGAAAGCAGACGGAACTCCTGACTGAACACCCTGATGTCACTGTTGGACAGCCTGTGTCCATACTCCCCTTCACTGCCATCCAGATCGAGATCCACACCATACCCGAATTTGTCCCAGGTACTGAGTGACTGGAAAACCATGCCTTGCAGGTCTACAGTCAGCTCCAGCAGCGTGCTCACGTAATCATTGCCCTGCCTGTTGAGCGGATCAGAATACACATTGCGACCATCTCCCGATTGCAGGGAAATCACTTCAGGATCTCTTTCGTTGAATATCCTCTGGTTCACACCCGCGAAACTGATACATGTGTCATCATTCCGCTGACCACGCAGGACAGCTGCACAGAAATTCCCGGTTAAACCGTCTTCGTACAAGCCCGCGGACCTGCCAAGTGGTATATCCGAGTTGTCATAGCCACTCTGGACTTTCCAGTGCAGGGCAAATTTTTCACCTGGCTCATAGGCAAACCAGCTACGAAAATCCAAGCGATCCCGTGCTCCATGTGTGCTGCCACTGGAGATGGATTTCTGCCATCCATCATTGCCACTCTCTCCGTTCATGGACAAACGCAATGCCATTTCCGGATTGATCGGTACATTCATGGCCCCTGTTATCCGGGCCCTGTCCCAGCTGCCATACCCCGCCTGCAAATAGGCATTGGTGACATTCTGCTGAGCCCTGCGGGTATTCATCAGCACAGCTCCACCACTGGTGTTCCTGCCGTATAGCCCTCCCTGGGGCCCCTTGAGAATTTCCACCTGCTGGACATCGAAAAGTCCGGCAGCTCCCATCACGGTGGCCACCTGATAGTTGCCGTCAAGATAGACAGCTGCAGCAGGTGTGTTGTTGCTGTTGAAATCCTGCAGACCAACCCCCCTGATCACCCAGGTTGGAATGCCAGCACCGGGAAAATCTTCAAACAGGGAGACATTCTGGGCAAGCGAGGCAAGCTCGGGCAATGAGAGCAGATTGAGGTTTTGAATTTCCTCGGCATCGATGACAGAAAGACTGATATCAACACGATGGATGTTTTCTTCGCGTTTGGTTGCCGTAACCGTAATCAGCTCAGGTGGTTGCACCTGGGCTTGTACTGGTACGCTGACAGCGCAAAGGAATATAACCGTTACTGCCTTTCTGTTTTGAGAAAACCAGCCATGGTATGCGGTCATCGTTGATCCTCATGTGGACAGGGATTCTGTTACTTCTCCTGCATCTCGACCCTGTCTACTTTCTGGAAACCACGCGGCAGTTTGTTTCCTCTTCTGCCACGCTCACCCCGGTAATGCTCCATATCATCCATGGTCATGCGTAAATACCGTTTTCCTGAATGGATATACAGCACTTTTCCGGACCCTATTACAGCATATGCAATGACAAACTCAGAACGGTCTGCCACACGAGAGGAAGGAATGCTGATTATCTTGTTGCCTTTGCCTTTTGGCAATTCCGGCAACTCAGCCACTTTGAACATCAGCATTCTACCTTCATTCGTTATGGCAACCACTTCATCTTCAGATGGATTGTTGACCGGGACCGGAGGCACTACCCTGCTGCCCCGGGGCATACTGAGTACAGCCTTGCCTGCCCGGTTCTTGCTGAGCAGATTTTCAAGTTGTGTAACAAAACCATATCCGGCATCCGAACCAATCAGGCAGCGGTTCTCCGGATCACCGATCAGCAAACCCTCGAAGGTGGCACCTGAAGGAGGGTTGACCCGACCTGTCAATGGCTCTCCCATGCCTCGCGCGGTTGGCAGGGTATGTGCTGCAACTGAATAGGCCCGCCCGGTAGAATCGAGAAAAATTGCGGCCTGATTGCTTTTTCCCCGGCCGAACAGTTTCAGCTTGTCGCCAGACTTGTAGGAAAGTGCAGAGGCATCCATGTCATGACCCTTGGCGGCACGTACCCAGCCTGCTTCAGACAACACGATGGTAACCGGCTCTGTAGTCATGAGCTCTGTTTCCGAGAAAGCCTGTGCTTCCTCCCTATGGACCAGGGGAGATCTTCGGTCATCCCCGAATGTTTCGGCATCTTCAGCAAGCTCTTTCTTGATCAGGGTCTTGAGTCTGGCCTTTGATCCCAGCGTCTGCTCCAACCCCTTGCGCTCCTCATCCAGAGCATCCTGTTCAGCCTTGATCTGGATTTCCTCCAGTTTTGCCAGGTTTCTTAATTTCAGTTCCAGAATGGCTTCTGCCTGCCTGTCAGACAATCCGAAACAATCCATTAACGCCGGCTTGGGCTTGTCTTCGGTGCGAATGATCCTGATGACCTCATCTATATTCAGGTAGGCTATGAGCAGGGCTTCGAGAATGTGCAGTCGCGCCAGAATCTTGTCCAGGCGGTACTGCAGTCGCCGTGTTACCGTGACAGTTCTGAATTCGAGCCATTCCCTGAGAATTTCCAGCAGACTTTTTACACGGGGAAGCCCGTCAGTACCTATCATGTTGAGATTCACACGATAGCTCTTTTCCAGATCGGTACAGGTAAAAAGATGACCCATTACCGCATCGGCATCGACACGATTAGAACGTGGCACAATCACGATTCTGGTCGGATTTTCGTGATCTGACTCATCCCGCAGATCAACAATCATCGGCAATTTCTTTTTCTGCATCTGGGCAGCAATCTGCTCCAGCACTTTGGCACCGCTGACCTGATAAGGCAGTGCGGTAATAACAATATCACCATCCTCCTTGTGGAAGACCGCCCTGCATCGCACCATGCCCCTGCCGGTTTCATATATACCTGCAATTTCATCCACAGGGGTGATGATCTCCGCGGCAGTGGGAAAATCGGGGGCCTTTATGAATGCTGTCAACTCAGCTCTCGTGCTCGATGGATTATCGAGTAGATGGATGCAGGCCTGGGCAACTTCCCTGAGATTGTGCGGAGGAATATCTGTTGCCATGCCTACCGCAATCCCGCTGCCACCATTCAGAAGTACATTGGGCAAACGCGCCGGCAGGAGTACCGGCTCTTCAAGTTCCCCATCGAAATTCAGTTTCCAGTCAACTGTGTCCTGTCCTAGCTCGGAAAGCAGCACCTCCGCATATTTTTGCAGCCTGGATTCTGTATATCGCATGGCAGCAAAAGACTTGGGATCATCCGGGGAGCCCCAGTTGCCCTGCCCATCTACAAGTGGATAACGATAGGAAAATGGTTGCGCCATCAGCACCATGGCCTCATAACAGGCCGAATCGCCATGTGGATGGAATTTGCCGATGACATCCCCGATAGTACGGGCAGATTTCTTGAATTTTGCTGAATTCTTGAGGCCAAGTTCACTCATGGCATACACGATTCGTCTCTGAACCGGCTTGAGCCCGTCACCAATATGCGGCAATGCACGGTCATTGATGACGTACATCGAATAGTTCAGGTAAGACTGTTCAACAAAGTTGCGAAGCGGAATCTGTTCAATTCCGTCTTCATTGTAGGTAATGGTATCTGTCATCTCACTATCCGGGATTACGGTCAGTCGTTAACGGGCTGTACATTGCATGGAATAAAAATATGGCTTCCTAGAATTCGGCCAGGTTGCCCCTGGATTCGAGCCACACCTTGCGATCCGGAGATCTTTTCTTGGCCAGCAACTTGTCCATGAGCTCATTGGTCAGGTTGATATCGTCAACACTCAGCTGGACCAGTCGTCGGGTATCGGGATTCATTGTGGTTTCCCTTAGCTGCATGGGATTCATTTCCCCCAGCCCCTTGAAACGCTGTACATTGGGTTTACCTTTCTTGCCTTCTGCTACCAGCCGATCAAGGATGCCGTTCTTCTCGTCTTCATCAAGCGCATAGAAAACCTCCTTGCCGATATCTATTCTGTACAGTGGCGGCATGGCCACATAGATATGGCCTGCCTCAACCAGCACACGAAAATGTTTTATGAAGAGCGCGCTGAGCAAGGTGGCAATATGCAAGCCATCCGAGTCCGCATCGGCAAGAATACAGATTTTGCCATAGCGCAAGCCTTCAAGTTCATTTGAACCCGGATCGACACCGATGGCCGTGGCAATGTCATGCACTTCCTGCGAGGCAAGAATTTCATTGGAATTGATTTCCCATGTATTCAGGATCTTTCCCCGCAAAGGCATGATGGCCTGTGTTTCCCTGTTTCTCGCCTGTTTGGCAGAGCCACCTGCCGAATCTCCTTCCACGAGGAAAAGCTCACCAGCAAATACATCCTGCGCAGAACAGTCTGCCAGTTTTCCTGGCAATGCCGGTCCCTGGGTGATCTTCTTCCGTACCACCAGTTTGCTGGCCTTCAGTCGCTGCTGCGCGTTGCTGATGCACATGTCTGCAAGCTGCTCTGCCTGGGCAGTGTGCTGGTTCAACCACAGACTGAATGCATCCTTGACCACACCTGATACAAATACAGCACATTGCCGCGAAGAAAGTTTTTCCTTGGTTTGACCCGAAAACTGCGGGTCAAGCAGTTTGGAAGAAAGTACGTAACTGCAACGATCCCAGATATCTTCAGATGAAAGCTTGATTCCTCTGGGAATGAGATTCCTGAATTCGCAAAATTCCCTGATGGCTTCAATAAGTCCGGTTCGAAATCCGTTTACATGCGTACCACCCTGAACAGTCGGGATCAGGTTAACGTAGCTTTCCTGGGCCAACTCTCCCCCCTCAGGCAACCACAACACAGCCCAGTCCACACCCTCATCATTACCCTGCATTGATCCGGTGAACGGCTGGTCCGGCAAGGTTACGCTCTCAAGGGTCGTCTGCTTGAGATAATCAGCCAGGCCATCCTCGTAATACCATTCATCACTGCGCGACTTTTCGGCACTTACTGTATTGTCTGTGAATCTGACTCTCAAACCGGGACAAAGAACAGCCTTGGCACGCAACACGTGAATCAGACGACTGATGGACACATTGGGAGAATCAAAATATTTTGTATCCGGCATGAACCGCACACTTGTGCCTGTATTGCGCTGACCTACTTTTTCAATGATCTTCAATTCGGATTTCTTGTCGCCGTTGGCAAAGGTCATCCGGTACATGTTGCCGTTGCGCTTGACCAGCACTTCCAGTGACTTTGACAGGGCATTGACCACAGACACACCTACACCATGCAGACCGCCGGAATACCTGTAGTTGTCGTTTGAAAATTTTCCACCTGCATGCAACCTTGTCAGGATAAGCTCAACACCACTGACCTTTTCTTCCGGATGTATGTCTACCGGCATGCCACGTCCGTCATCACTGACTCCTATACTGCCGTCTTTCTCAAGAATCACCTCAATATTGCGGGCATAACCTGCCAGAGCTTCATCAACACTGTTGTCGATGACTTCCTGTACCAGATGATTCGGGCGAGTTGTGTCTGTATACATGCCCGGACGCCTTCGGACAGGATCCAGACCACTGAGTACTTCGATGGAATTGGCGTTATATTCCTTGCTCATAGACTGCTTCAGTTGGTTGCTGTTTCTGCAAAATCCACGATAGTCGGGATCATGTTCCTGAAATTTTCAAAACTGTGGCTGCCGCCTTCTTGTAGGATCTGCCTGGCACCCCGATAGAATCCCGTTGCCCGGCGATAATCCAGTACCTCATCAGCAGTTTGCACCATTAGCAAATAGCGGGATGGGTCCGAGATACCATCAGGCTCAATACTTCCCAATACGCTGGCATGCGTCGGTGTAATTTCATATACCTCATCTGTCCACGGATTCCTGTGCCTGCCCAGAAATTTCTCTCCCAGATATCTGCAGGGAGAGACTGCAGGATTGATCAGAGCTGCCCTCATTGAATTATTCCTGCCGAAGTTCTCCACGAGCCATGTGGCGTAGTAACCACCAAGAGAACTCCCAACCAGCAGGTCAACAGGCATTTGCTGTGTAATCAGATTCTCGAGTTGTCGGATGGCCACTTCAGGATTCCAGGACAGGGCCGGAATCTGGACATCTAGCTCTGGACGCCTGCTGCACCACTCCATGAACTGATGCGCCTTGTCTGACCGGGGGGAACTGTTGAAACCATGAAGGTACACTACACGTTTGCGTACAGCTCTCATAATACCTGCAGGAATATCATGCCGAATTCACGTTGCAATCTCCGGATTAGTAGCAGATACCGGTGAAATCAATTGCATAGATCTTGCCGGGCACCCTTTCCACACCTGATTCAAACCTGCCATCCACATATAACTGGAGCCACCTGTAACCCGGATTGAGCGTATCCAACCTGAAATCATGACTGTCAGGGTGAAACTGTATGCAGGTGGATGGCGATGCCAGGCAAGTGACATCCCCTACCTGTTTTTCCAGCTCCTGGTGAATATGCCCGAAAAGGACAAGTTTCACCGCAGGGAAACGTTCAATTATTCCGAAAAAAGCTTCCGGATTTTTAAGCGCGTGCTGTTGCAGCCAGTGTGCATTTACCGGTACCGGGTTGTGATGCAGACAAATCATGACATTCAGCCCGCCAGTTTGCTGCAGCTCCTGTTCCAGCATCTTCAGCTCGCTGGCCGCCAGCAGCCCATGAACCTGATCCTTGACGCTGCTATCGAGCATTATGATTTTCCAGCCCGGCACATTGAATGAACGCACAAAGCACGGGTTGTCTGCGCCCAACGCTGCTTTCATGCTGTCAAGTTCATCATGGTTGCCTGGTATCAAGTACTGCGGCGCACCAAAATCAGCGATACATTTCTCGAAGCGCTTGTAACTGGTCGAACTGTTATCCTGGGAAATATCTCCGGTACACAGAACTGCAGCAATAGCAGACTCCTTGCTGTGAATCAGCCCCAGAACATCCTGCAAACCTTCCTCACAGTTCATACCAACCAACACATCATCGGTATCAGCATACAAATGCATGTCTGTTATCTGTATCAATCTGCTCGAATCCAGTTTGCCGGAGTTAGCCATGGTCAGGTTCCCTGGACAGCATGAACATGAGTAGTGCTCTCTACCCTGCCAGTGCCAGGCAAATCCGTGCCGAGCCCTTCATTCAGGCACAGGCTGAGCCATTCGGCCAGAAAGAGGTTCACTTCTTCTTTTTCATTGGTGCTGAACGCGCGGTTGCTGCACGCGAGACTTTCGAGTGATGCGACAGGAACATCCTGGTAACTGGTTACTTCCGCGGTGCAGGCATCATGGTAAAGACGCACTTGCATACAAGGCGGGGAAAACCAGGGACTATTCTGACCATTGTCCGAAAAGGTCAGCATCAAAGTGGAGGTATAGCGAAATTGCTCAATTATTTTCAGATAAACCAGTGTCTGGCTGTTGTCTTCTGAAAGCGCCAGCGCGAAAACCCTGTGAGCATTTGCCTGCCACGCCGGGAACAATTTGAGAATTCTGATGTAATTGGCATCACACACCGCCATCCGGGCTCTCAGATCTATGGGGTAACGCCGACTCTGCATGAGATTTGTCTGTCTGGAACTACTCTGTACGGATTGTAAGTACTGGTGAAGTGTAAAAACAGCCTCTCACCGACTGATTTCCAATTCTCCCCTGACCTGCTGTAAATTCAGTTGCAGCCATTGCAGGGCAATGATGCTCATTGCGTTGTTTATTCTTCCACAGCTTACTGCTTCCAACGCGTCCTGGCGACCAAGAATTATAGTACGGATATTTTCCGACTCACTCTCAACACCAAATATGCCACCGGCATTTTCGGCATTGAATCCTGCACAGAAAATACTGAGCTTTTCAGAGCTGCCACCGGGACTGTTGTAATATTCACAGACAGGCAAAAGTCTGGCTATTTCAACCCCGGCCTCTTCCTCGGCCTCTCTTTTTGCAACCGATTCAGGCGTTTCATCCGGCTCAAGCAAACCTGCAACAAGTTCAAGTGCCCACGGACCATTTTTACTGTCCGTCAGACAGCCAATTCTGAACTGCTCAACGAGCAGCACCTTATCCAAATGCGGGTCGTATAACAAGACTCCGACACCCTGTTCACGATGGAGTACCTCTCTGTAGAACTCCTTGCTCCACCCGCCTTCAAAGAGTCTGCATCTGAGCCTGAATTTTTCAATTACCAGAAATCCGTCATATACAATTTCACGCCGCAGCACTTCTACATCCCGGTGTGAATATTCGGGCTCGAACACCCCCTTCATCCTGTTACCCTCTTGTACAGCTGTACCAGCAGAATCCCTGTTTGTCTGCTACAATGCAAGGCGCTTTTTTGCCCATATTCACTGCAATTTCCAGGGCATTGCCAACAATCCAGCCGAATCCGGTCTACACCCTGTTCAGCGTAGCCTTTGCATGTTTCATGACAATCGGTTCATGTATGGAGCCTGTGCAATGCTTGACATTGTTTGAAGAGAATTTAAACTGACTGACCAGTCAGTCATATTGCGGAAGCCTTGACCCCCCGGGAGCGATCGATGCATATATCCAAATCCAACCTGCTGTTTTCCATAAAAAAAACCCTGGCGGCCTTGTCATGCGTACTTGTAACCAGTACCTGTATGGCTGATGACCTCTTGGAGATTTTCAATCTGGCTGTGGACAATGACCCGAGCATCCGACAGGCAAGAGCAAATTATAATGCCCAGCACACGATGCTGGCTCAGGGGCGCTCATTTCTGCTGCCAACTGTCAATCTGACTGGCAGAACCTCCCGCGATACCACTGGGGTTGACGGTGCTGCACCTCCGGGCGGATTTTTTTCACCCCCACAACACAGTTTTGCCAATGGTTTCAACACCAAGGGTTATGGCGTAAGCCTGCGCCAGGCCTTGCTCAATTTTGAAGCCTGGTATGCATTCAGGTCTGCACAACAGGGTGATGAGGCTGCGGCTGTCAATCTGGCCAACGCAGAACACCAGCTTATCATGCGGGTAGCCACCGCCTATTTTGATGTATTGCGCAGCCAGGCAAACCTCACTTCATTCATTGCAGAAGAAGAAGCAAGTCAACAGGTGCTTGAACAGACTCGTCAGAGATTCGAAGTCGGCCTTGTACCCATAACCGATGTGTATGACAGCCAGGCCAATGCCGACCTTGCTACGGTGAACAGACTGGTTGAGGAAAACAATCTCAACCAGCGGCTGGAAGCGCTGGAAGCAATCACAGGTCGATCCCACATGGATCTGGCGCCGCTGGATGAAGCATTTCCGATTGAGCCAAGCGACACGCCTATTGAAGACTGGATTTCAGTAGCCATGGACAGCAACCTTCAGATCAAGGCTGCAGAATATGATCTTGCCGCCAAACAGGAAGATGCGAGATCTGCCAAAGCGCGCATGTATCCCACTGTCGATATGAGCCTCAGTTACAACTGGAACGAATCGGGTAACCCGCTGAGCTTTACCCCTAACCTGGCATCTGAAAATACCCAGATAACCCTGAATCTCTCAGTACCGATTTTTGCAGGGGGTCTGAACAATGCCCGACTGCGCCAGGCTTATTACACCCGCGATGCCAGTGAGGAAGCCCTGCTCAAGTCTCAGCGCGACAGTACCCAGAGTGTGCGCAATGCCTTCAGGAGTGTCGCAACAGATGTACGTGCTGTTGCAGCACGCAGACAGGCCATCGTTTCTGCTCAGAGCGCACTGGAAGCAACCCAGGTGGGCGCTGAAGTCGGCACAAGGAACGTGGTTGACGTAGTGCTTGCCCAACGCACCCTGTTCCAGACCCAGCGGGACTATGCCAATGCCCGAATCAACTTTGTAATGAACACCCTTAATCTCAAGCTGGCATCCGGCACACTCAGCCCACAGGATGTTATCGATCTCAACGAATGGCTCAGTGAGTAGGAATTTTATCCAACAGCAGGGAGCATACTTTCAGGGTTGCTCCCTGGTTTGAGACCGCGTGGGCCAGGGCTGCAGTGCCAGCAGCCTTGCGAAAGGATTCATCCGCAACCATATGCTGCACTACTCTCGCCAGCGCCTCTTCATTTTCCACTTCCACCAATGCACCTGCCTTCAGCATTTCGTCACTGACAGCCTGGAAATTGAATCTGGAGGGTCCGGCCAGTACCGGCAGGCCCATGGCAGCCGCTTCAATGACATTCTGGCATCCGGTGTTCACCAGAGAGCCGCCCACGAAGGCAATATCGGCAAGCGCATAATACAAAACCAGATCTCCCATGGTATCGCCAACCAGTACGCTGGTGGTGGCGGCAAGCTCTCTGCCTTGTGAATATCTTTGCGTTGCAAATCCAGCCTCTTCAGACAGATGCGCTGCCAGCGTAAATCGTTCCGGATGCCGGGGGACCAGCACCAGTAACAAGTCCGGCACTTGCCTGCGAGCCAGTGCATGAGCTTGCAGTACTTTTTGGTCTTCTCCTTCCCTGGTACTGGCAGCAATCCATACGGGTCTGCTGCCAATGGCAGACTTCAATGCCTTGCCATGCAAGATTTTCTCCTGATCCATGCGCACATCAAACTTGAGGGAACCGGTGACAAGCACAGCGGATTCAGGATAGCCAAGTGCTACGAACCGTTTGGCATCAGCCTGTGACTGTGCCGCAATGGCATTGACTGCTTTGAGCATGGATCCGGCCATTGTCCTGATTTTCAGATAACCCCGAAGGGATTTTTCAGAAAGTCTGGCGTTAATCAGATAGCATGGGCAGCCATTGCGGATACAGCCGGCCAGCAGGTTCGGCCAAAGCTCTGTTTCCATCAACACCAGCATTTTCGGGTTGAAAAAGGTCAGGAACCTGCTGACTGGACCCGGCAGGTCCCAGGGAAGATAAACGTGTTTAACCCTGTCGCCAAAAAGAGCCTGCACCCTTTCAGATCCGGTTGGCGTTGTAGTAGTAAGTACGATGGAAATTTCAGGCCTGGCCTGCATGAAAGCCTCAATGAGAGGCTGTGCAGCATGAACCTCACCAACTGAAACAGCATGAAACACAACACAAGACCTGGCAGGTTGCATGGAGGCATTGTAGTGACCCAGTCTTTCCGCCCATCTGTGTCTATATGCCGGGATCCGCAAAGAACGCCACATCAACCTCAGAAATAGCAGAGGCAAAAGCAGATAACCAGCAAATGTATAGCACCAGCGCAAACAATACTCCTCGAAATTCCGGCAACCCCAAAATCAGCAGAATTGTCCCGCTAATGTCTCTGCCCGGCAACCGGGCTATACTTGGGCAACTACTGGTCAGCCTCATGCCGGGGTTTACCGGGATTTCCATTATGCTCGAAAAATAGTATGACTGTTGTTCAAAATGACCTGGTCATTATCGGTGGTGGTATAGCCGGATTGTGGCTGCTCAATCGCCTGCGTAATGAAGGCTACAGTGCAATTCTCCTGGAAAGTGAAAAACTGGGCAGCGGCCAGTCCATCGCCTCACAGGGTATGATTCATGGAGGACTGAAATATGCACTGGGTGGCACACTTACCGGCGCATCCGAGAGCATTGCTGACATGCCTGCCCATTGGAAGAAATGTCTGGCAGGCGTAGGGGATGTAGACCTGAGACAAACCGGTTTACTGTCGGATGCCTACTATTTATGGCCGCGTGACAGTATGCGCTCGCGCTTCAATGCCTTTCTAGGATCCAAAGCCGTTCGCGGCAAAGCCACCAATGTTGCACCCGGGCAGTGGCCTGATTTCTTCAAGGGCAACATCAAAGGCCCTTTGTACCGGCTGCATGACATTGTGCTGGATGTGCCTTCACTTCTTGCCAATCTGAGCGGCAATTGCCGGGACTGGATCCACCAGGTGGACAAGCGGCAACTCGATTTCACTGTCTCCGCCGACAAAGTCACAACCAGCATTTCAGCTGACCTGCAAATTGAATCGAAACGTCTTGTCTGCACGGCAGGCGCTGGCAACGAAGCATTACTGTCCAGACTGGGAAGCCGTTCAGTCTCCATGCAGAGACGCCCCCTGCAAATGGTGATCGTTAAACACAATTACAGCGCCCCCCTCTACGTGCATTGCGTTTCAGATCAGCTGACTGCCACTCCGGAACTGACCATTACCTCTCATCCCTGCAGCGATGGCAGCACAGCCTGGTATCTGGGCGGAGAACTTGCCGAAACAGGTGCCTTGCTTGACCAGGCTGCACAGTTGGCAGCCGCCCGCGCAAAACTTTCAAACCTGTTTCCCTGGTGCGATTTCAACAATGCGCAATGGCACAGTTTCTTTATTGACCGGGCTGAAGCCCTGCAACCGGGTGGGAAACGACCAGACAACTGCAGTATTGAATCTGAAAATGGCATCTACTACTGCTGGCCAACGAAATTGACACTGGCACCCAACCTGGCCAATCGTGTGCTGATGCAACTACACAAAGAAGGCATCAAACCGCAGGGCCTGGTCGGGCAGCCTCTCAGAGATTTACCTTTCCCGGGCATAGCGACACCACCCTGGGAGTTTCCATGAGCTTTGTACGCAAATTGGGCAGCACAGCGCTGGAAGTTTCTGCACTGGGTCTTGGTACGGTCAAGTTCGGGCGAAATTCATCTGTGAAATATCCAGACAGCTTTGATCTGCCTGGCGACAGTGAAATTACCCGGCTACTCTCCTGTGCCAAAGAGCTTGGTATCAATCTAATCGATACTGCTCCGGCTTATGGCACCAGCGAGGAACGCATCGGCAAACTCCTGCACAACCGCAAGGACTGGATAGTGGCAACCAAGGTGGGCGAAGAATTCGAAAACAGCATTTCCAGTTTCGATTTCAGTGCCAGCCATACACGGAAAAGCATAGAACGAAGCCTGAAACGCCTGCGTACAGACTATCTTGATATCGTGCTTGTCCATTCTGACGGCAATGACGAGGCAATCCTGCATCATGGAGAATGTGTAGACATGTTGAAGCGTTGCAGGGAAGAGGGGCTGATTCGTGCCATCGGGATGTCGGTGAAATCCGATGCCGGCGGCATGGCTGCACTTGAGGCGCTGGATATAGCCATGATCACCTGGAATTTGCAGCAACAGGACACCGGAACAGTTGCACTGGCCAGAAAACTCGGCAAGGGTATTCTGGTCAAGAAAGGCCTGCTCAGCGGTCACATCCATGACCCATCAAGGGATCTGGTCCAGGAAAGCATGAACCTCGCGTTCCGTGAACCGGGTATTCACAGCATGATCGTCGGCACGATCAACCTGTCACATCTGCAGGACAATGTGGCAAAGGCCAAAAAAGCACTTTCCTGATTGAGGAAAATTCAGAGATCGTCCTGTATTTTGGAAACGATTGCGGAAGTGGAACAGTTGTCCAGAAATGCCAGCACTTTTACCCTGCCGCCGTAGGACTCAACAAAAGAAGAACCAACAACTTCGTTGATCCCGTAGTCCCCTCCCTTGATGAGCAGATCAGGCTTGATCTCCTGCAACAGTGTTTCCGGTGTGTCTTCGGTGAATGACACTACCCAGTCAACAGATTCGAGCCCGGAAACCACCGCCATACGACGATCAACCGGATTGATCGGCCTTCCCTTGCCCTTCAGGCGTGTAACCGACTGATCATCATTGATTGCAACAATGAGTCTGTCACCCTGACGCTTGGCTTCCTTGAGATAGCCCACATGGCCGGCATGGATGATGTCGAAACAGCCATTGGTGAAAACGATCTTTTCGCCATGCGCACGCGCATCGGCAACTGCCAGCAGCAACTGTTGGCGGGTCATGACGCCGCGGTCTGAACCGCCGTCCCTCTGCACTTCCCGTCGCAATTCCGGGCCACTGATGGCAGCAGTACCCAATTTGGCAACCACCAGTCCTGCCGCAATATTGGCCAGTGCCACAGCTTCGGAAAGCGAGTGGCCTGCTGCAACAGAAGCAGCCACAACAGCAATAACCGTATCACCGGCACCTGTAACATCGAAAACATCCCGCGCTCTTGCAGGAAAATGCTGTTCCGATCCATCTTCACGTATCAGGGTCATGCCATTTTCACCCCGGGTGATGAGCAAGGCACCCAACTCAAGATCACGCAGCATCTGCTGCCCCTTGGTGACAAGCTCCTGCTCGCTGCTGCATGGACCCACGATAGTTTCGAACTCATGGAGATTGGGCTTTAGCAGGGCTGCTCCACGATAGATGCTGAAATCCTCACCCTTGGGATCAATCATGACCGGTACGGACGCCTTGCGCGCCAGACCAACCAGATCCTGGACCCGAAGCAGTGCACCCTTGTTGTAATCCGACAGGATCATGACATCCACACTGTCCAGAAGCTCGCCGACTCTTGCAGAGAGGTGACTGGCATCAGCCTCATCAAAGGCTTCTTCAAAATCAAGCCTGATCAGTTGTTGATGCCTGCTGATCACCCTTAATTTGGTAATGGTGGGCTTGTCAGTTGTCCTGTGGAAATTGCAGAAGACTCCTGCAGCATTGAGACTGGTTTCCAGTTCCTTGCCGGGCACATCGTCGCCGACAATTCCTACCAGAGAAGCAGCCGCGCCCAGCGCCGCAATGTTGAGCGCAACGTTACCTGCACCACCAGGACTGTCCTTGGTATTCTGGACCCTAACAACGGCAACTGGCGCTTCCGGCGATATACGGGAAGTTCCTCCATGCCAGTAACGGTCCAGCATCACATCCCCTACAACAAGGATGCGACTTTTATCAAATCTGGGTATATCAAGCTTCATCTGTATCCGGCTTTCTGTTAAGGCGTTAATCATAGCACAGCAGCATTGAAGACAACCCCGAATACTGCCTCGGTGCGCCGCTTTCATCTGTTACAATTCTGCCAAAAATTCAGGCACATATCGAAAAGTGGCAAAGTCTGCACCACCGCTGGGTTCATTTCTGGCTCTCCGTTTCTGGCCTACCTGGATTGGCATTGCCGGACTGTGCGTATTGGCCTGGCTTCCCTTCCGGCTTCGTATGCTCTGCGGCAGCATGATGGGAAGACTTTCATGGCTGCTGGCCAGGGAAAGACGCTACATTACAAGCGTCAACATCGGTATGTGTTTTCCTGAGCTCGACAGCCAGGCACAACATGAACTGGTGCTTCGCTGCTTCATTGAAAACAGCCGAGGGCTGATTGAGACAGCCTGTGGCTGGATCAGGCCTGCCAGTCACTTCCACAAACTGGTGAGTATCAAGGGCTGTGAGCACATGGATGCTGCAATTGCCCAGGGGCGAGGCGTGCTGCTGCTGGGCGCACATTATTCAACGCTCGATTTCTGTGCCAACCTGCTGTCTTCTTTCTATCCATTTGCGGCGACCTATCGGGCTCACAAGAATCCACTGTTTGATGCCTTCATGCTTCGGGGACGTCTGAAGAACTGTAACGGGGTTTTTGACCGGGCAGACATCAGGGGCGCATTCAGACATCTCAAACAGGGCAAAACCCTGTGGTATGCCCCTGACCAGGACTATGGGCCAGAGCAATCCACCTATGCCCCGTTTTTCGGCAATCGGGCAGCCACGATCACGGCGGCCAGCCGTTTTGCAGCCTTCAATGGCTCCCCTGTGTTGTTCGTGCGCCATCACAGGCTGGCTAACCGCAAGGCCTATGACATGGAGTTCATTCCTGCAAGTGATTCCTGGCCCAGTGGTGATGACGAAAAAGATGCTGCCCTCATAAATCAGACACTGGAAAGCTGTATCCGCTTCGATCCTGCGCAGTATCTGTGGATGCACAAGCGTTTCAAGACACAACCGGGCGGCAAACCCCAGAGTCCCTACATAATGATCAGGACTCCCAACAGGAAACTCAGTGAAAGCCAGTTTGCATTACTCACCAGCGGGGCGCAGTCTCTCCCTGATGGCCGGATGCAACTGTCCAGCGGACTGCAATTGAGACTGTTTACAGGTATGGCTTCCGGTTTGTTCTCCAGACACCCCGCTCTTGCCCTCGACAGACTTAGCAAGAAACTGCGTGCAGGTAACTTCTCTACCATTACGGTTGACAACATTTTTCGTTTTGCCTTCCGCAATGAAACCGGCGTTACCTGCTACATACCGGAAGGAGAAACACTGGCCGGGAAGCTTGTCGACGGTCTGCTTTGTGCCGATCTGCTTTTCAAACTGCATGAATGCGGCTTCACCTTCCTCAAGCCACAGGATGCCGAGCTGATACAAACCCGCAGTGGACTGGCCATCGGCAACCCACTTGCCTTGCAACTGCGCAGCGCACCTGTTGATATCAACAGCAGAATTTCCGACATCCTGTCGTTCGCAACTTCATCCAGTGAACTTTTACCAGCCAGCTATCTGAAACACTGCAATACCAGTACAGCAGCAATTCTAGAACAGCGACTTGCCCAAAGCGGTATGCTTGCAGACAATGCCTCCCGGAACGGTCAGCACTCACAACCATGACTACAGCAATCCAGAACAGCAGAAACGTGCTAGCAGTTGCCGCAATTGTTTCTGTCCTTTTATCGGCCTGGGCTGTCATCTCTCACCCCCTGCTGAACAATGACGCTTTCAGCTATCTCAGGGCTGCAGAAATTTTCAATTCCAGCGGCATGCAACCTGTGCTGGATGAATACGGCTGGTATGGCTATGCCGTTCTCATTGCACTTGTGGACCGGTTGCTGCCGACAGACCTGCTTGGCAGCGCATACATCCTCAATGCCCTTGCCTACATTCTGCTTACCACCTCGTTCATTCGTTTGTGCCTGGATCTGCATGAAGGTCCTCTGATCGGCTTTTTTGCCGCATTGACAGTGCTTTGTTTCCCGCTGATCAATGAAATGCGTTTCATGCTGATACGGGATTTTGCATTCTGGGGTTTTGCCTTGCTGAGCCTGCAACAGCTGATCAGATTCTGCAGGGACGGTAACACTCTCTCGGGAATTGGTTGGTGCACTGCCTTGCTGGCAGCAATATTCTTCAGGCTTGAAGGCATTCTTCTGCTTGCAGTGGTGGTGTTTCTTCTCACACCCCGCTCTATCAGCAAGGGCTTGAAGCTGTGGATGATACTGGGTGGCGGCTTGCTGCTGGTTATGCTGCTGTCCCTTATTCTGCAGGTTAACCTGCCTGAGTTGATTCGCTTTGCCTATCGCTACTATCTGCCACTACTTTACGATCTTGGGACACTGCTGGAAGAAACAAGCAGTGAAACTCTCGATGCACTTTTTTCACCCGGCAATTTTCCGGGCAAAGACAACACTGCGCATGGCCTGGTCATCGTGCTGTTTGCCTATGTGTGGAGCCTGTTTGCAAATCTGGTCAATGCTCTCGGTATACCCCTGACAGCGCTCATACTCTGGAGCTACTACCATGACGGATTCAGGGCCAGTGCCTGCAGCTGCAAGCCATTACTGCTCTATATGGCATTCTCGGCCCTGGCTTTGTTCCTGTTCATTGTCGTCATGCAATTTCTTACCCAACGTTATGCCACATTACTGAGCCTGCTCTTGCTCACGCAGATTCCTGCCCTGCTCCAGAAGCTCACTGATCTTGCCCAAGCAAAAGGGAAAGTTCAGCAGTTCAGAGCAGCTTTGAGCTGTATTGTTTTCTATTTTATGGTCGACAGTCTGTTCAGCTTCGGCTATTCAACCAACTATATTGATGAATCCATTGCCTGGACCCGCAGCAACATACCTGCCGACAGCAGATTGCATACCAACAATTTTGCCGTCGCGTATGGCAGCGGTCTTGTGGAGGAATACGACCGTATCTCCCGTGATGTGGAAACAACACTCCAGGAGCTTGCATCCGGGGATTATCTCGCGCTTGATCTCAAACATGACCAACAGGAATGGAAAGAGCGTCTGACGGCAGACAGCAACCTGGAGCTGCTGATGACATTTTCCAATACAAGAGCAGATGAAATCAGGATTTATCGGAGATAGCGCACAGCAGTGCTATCGAAAGATTCAGGGATTTTTGTAGAGTTTTTGCGCACGTTTTTCAACCGCCTGCCAGAAACCGGCCTCCTCTGCCAAAACTTTTCTGAGCGGCAAACCACGATACATTCTTGCAAACCTGAGCAGATCACGCTTGTTCAGCCCGATATCCATGGATGAGAAGCGCAATCCGGCCAGATCCTTGATTATCCATCTTGTTGCGAGTCGGTTTTTTTTCAGCGCCCGGTGCAGATCAATCAGAGTCAGTTCTCCATCATCCATCAACAGGAAATGGCAGATATAGAAATCGCGGTGACAGATACCGGCACCGTGCATGATCCTGCTGATCCTGGCCACCTTGCCCAGCAGGTCCAGTTTGTGCCTGAATGATGGCGGGTTGCAAATCCAGTCACGACAGTAATCCTCCAGTGTGACATGTGGGCCAACATCTTCAGTCACCAGAAAAGATTCCAGCTGTGAAGGCTGCCATCCCCTTTTGCCGTATGCAGCAATTACAGGAACTCGTATACCCAGATCATGCAGGCATTTCAGTGCCACCATTTCATTTTTGGCGCTCACAACAGGGAGTCGCAGCTGAATGAGGTTCTTTGCTATTTCTGCCAGCGTCACACCTTTGTGACGCTTGATAAAATAGACTTTGCCATCAACCTCGAAAGCCAGCGTCTGTCTTTGCTCCAGTGCCCGGTACACTTTTCCTTCCACTCTGGCAGCTGCGGCAAAAGCATCACGGCCATTCCACAGCGAAGTGAAGACTTTTCCGAGCTCAACTTGCCCTGGCACCACTTTCCCCCAGAATGATATCTGCCACTACAGCGGGCAGAGAATAAAGGTCATGGCTTCTGCCATAGTCTATACCCGCAGCTTTCCATGCACTTCTGTCACTCTCCAGCATGCCTTGTAAATACACGGAGAATTGCTCCTGGCTGAAAGGTTCAGCGCACACAAGGCCAGCACCGCTTTTCTCCACATGGAATGCATAACCACAATTGGCGGTTGTCAGCACCGGTAAACCTGCCACGACAGCTTCCAGAATTACCATGCCGGCACTTTCCTGTCTGGAGGGATGCACCAGCACATCAGCACCCTGCATGAACCGGGTTATGTCATCACGGGAAGAAAATATCCTGAATTTTTCCTGCAGACCCAACGATGTAGCCAATTTCAGCCAGTTATCGGGCTTGTCCTGGCCTAGCATGAAAAATTTGAGACGACTGTTGAGCCCGGCAGGCAAAGATGCAATAGCCCGCAATGACCGATCGAGCCCCTTGGTGTTGAAGCTTGAGCCAACCTGTAATACCAGCAGGTCATTATCACCAATGCCGAATTCTGCCCTGAATTCATCCCTGATCTGCCGGGCATTGTCAGGTGCCATATGTATACGATTGATACCTGGAGGCAAATCGATCAGGCGTGCATCTTCTGTATGGTAAATCTGCTGGTATTGCAGACGTTGTTGCGGACTCAGCAAAAGAATTACTGTTTTTGACCCCGGACTGAATACTGCTTCCTCGAACTTCATGTACTGGCGGGCCCTTGGTGTTTGCCGGTACCACCAACCGCGTTCATGCAATGCCCTGTAGGCAAAGCAGGTATCAGCAGCGAAATAGAAATCCAGGCCAGGCATTCTGTTGAAGCCAACAACACAGTCGTAATGCCCGACTACATTTTCCTGCACATGATCAACAAAAGCCTGACGCGCCCAGCTTCCCTTGCGGCCCTCACCACAGACTACATTGACATCAACGCCATCTGGACGGGGGCCTTGCCACTCCATACAGAAAACACTGATTTGAGCCCTGCCCTTACAAGCATTTATCACCTTTACCAGATCGCGCTGCAGGCCACCGAATGGAAACCAGTTGAACAGGACAAAGGCGAGTTCCATATCTAACCCGGGTAGAACAGATTGTCCAACGTACCACTCTGTCCCTTCATGAGCCCTTGCAGACTGTTCCACACCTGCCCGGGAGAGTTGTTGTGGTAGCAGGGAGGATTGACCCTGAAACTTTCCCCACTGAATTCATCCAGCAATGGTTCGCCCTGATAGCTGCATTGCTTGTTCATGCAGGGGGCACATGACAGGGTGGATTTGAGGTGAAGCTGCCTCCTCCCATAGGTCCCGGTGAGATCAGGATTTGAGGCTCCGTAAAGGGATACTGTCGGCACAGATAATGCCGCAGCAAGATGACCAAGTCCTGTATCCACTGCCACTGCACCTGCTGCATTGGCCAACAGCCTGGCAATGTCTGTTAACCCGAGTGGTTCAAGCACTTCCACATTGTCTGCAACGGATGCTATGGAAACAGCTCTGGCCCGTTCTTCCGCATTACCCCACAGAATCCTGACTTTGTATCCTGCATCACCTGCGAGCCCTGCCAGTTTCTGCCAGTACTGATCCGGCCATTTCTTCGACTCCCAGGTTGTACCATGGAAAAAAACCAGATACTTGTCGTTACTCTGCTGTTCTGTTTTCCGGAACGTGGACCCGATTCCGTAATCACAGGTCTTGTAATCAAATGTGTAATTGAAAGTACGGGAGAACAGGTCGCGGATGCGTTCAACGGCATGCTGTTGCCATGGCACTGTATAGACCACGTTGTAGAACAGGGTTGCCATGGGCTCGCGTATGGTGTTGTTGCTCAGCCCGACAGTCAGGCCTTTTGAAATACGACTGATAATCCCGCTCTTGATAAGGCCTTGTGCATCAATCACAAGATCATAGTGTTCTTCCTGCAGGTCTTTCTTGAATGTATGGAATTCGCCATTGCGCCAGGTCTTCACAAGATTTTTTCGCCAGCGACGAAATGCAACAGGGATGACCTTGTCTACAGCCGGATGCCAGGCCGGAATTTCAGTAAAAGCCTCTTCCACAACCCAGTCAAACTTCAGATCGCGCTTGGCGCGATAGGCATCTGTTACAGCCGGCAAGGTGTGAATCACGTCACCGAGGGACGACACCTTGACTATCAAAACTTTCATGCATTTTCCTGATTGGTGCCTGCAATTATCAAGGCCGCACTATTCCCTGCAGTTCATCCAGTTGCTCTGCAACCTGTTGTGGCAGCAGTTTCATCAGACAGTCCAGATGCTGCAAGGGGCACTCCCTTTTGAAACACGGACTACAAGGCAGAGAGAGCGAAACAGTCCTGGCTTCTGCTGACAGGGGTGGCGTAAAAGCTGGCGATGTTGATCCGTATACTACCACCAGAGGCCTCCCCAGTGCGGCAGCGATATGCATCAATCCCGAGTCATTACTCACAACAGCTGTTGCCTCGCTCATCAGGCAAACAGCTTCTCCGATCCTTGTTCTGCCACACAGGGAATGGCAGTGCTCTAGCAGGTCTTTGTCTATCAGATTGCGGATTTTTTCACCTGTTGCGCTGTCACTGGCAGAACCCATAATCCATACCTGCATACCGGCTTGCAGATAACGGGAAGCAAGTGTTGCAAAGTGTTGCTCTGGCCATTGTTTGGCCGGTCCGAATTCGGCACCAGGACAAAGTACCAGCACCGGCCTTTCTGATCCGAGCGAGAATCCTTCCCTGAGTCTTGCTGCCTCACTCCCTGATATTGTCAGGGCCGGGTCAGGTAGCGATGGGGGTAATTGCTCATCTGCAGCCCATGCCAATGCCGCAAAGCGCTGCACCATCAGAGGATAGCGCTGTTTATCAAGCCTTCGGCAATCATTCAGAAGCCATCCCCGCATTTCACCCCGCCAACCAGTCCGCAGGGGAATGTCAGCAAACCATGGAACCAGTGCCGACTTGAAGGAGTTGGGCAGCACGATGGCCTGATCGTAGTGATTGCCTTTCAGGGTTCTGGCAATTGCCCGCCGCTTCCCTATGGCAAGTTCACCATGCGACAAAGGCAAAGGCAGCGCCTGACTTACCTCGGGCATGTACTGCAACAACTCGCGACACCATACAGGGGCCAGTACATCCAGTTGCAGGTTTTTATTTTGCAGGTGCAGGCACTTGAACAATGTCTGGGCCATTACCATGTCACCTACCCAGGAAGGGCCGACAACAAGGATTTTCATTTTCGACTTTTCAGTCACACTGCAATCCGGGTCAATTTATCTGGGGAGCAACACGCAGTACTTCGAGCATGGAAGTCTGCCCCGCTGCAACTTTCCTTACGCCACTGAGCCTGAGACTGCACATACCTTCCCTGTATGCCTGCCTTCTCAATTCTGAAAGCATGCCAGGATCATCAGAGAGGGATTGAAGCCTGTCACTGAAGGGCATAATTTCATAGATACCCTGCCTGCCCTTGAAACCGGTTTCCCTGCATTCTGGACAGCCAGCAGGCTCGTAGACTTTTGCCGGCATGCTGGTTTCCCAGTTTGCCGTGAGCGACTTCCATATTTCACCATCTACTTCTGCTTCCCGCTTGCAGTGTGGGCAAAGGATTCTGACCAGCCTCTGTGCAACCACTCCTATCAGACTGGCCTTGACCAGATATGCAGGTACACCAAGCTCCAGTAATCTGGTAATCGCACTGGGCGCATCATTGGTATGCAGAGAAGAAAACACCAGATGGCCAGTAAGAGCGGCCTGAATGGCAATTTCAGCTGTTTCCAGATTCCTGATTTCGCCAATCATGATGATGTCAGGGTCCTGACGCAGCAAGGCCTTCACACCGCTGGCAAAAGTCAGATCTATATTTTCCTGCACTTGCATCTGGTTGAAGCGAGGCTCAACCATTTCGATTGGATCCTCAATGGTACAGACATTCACTTCCCGCGTGGCCAGCGTACCAAGAGTGGAATACAGCGTCGTGGTCTTGCCACTACCGGTTGGTCCGGTAATCAGCACTATGCCGTGCTTCTGCCGGATCATCTGTTCCCAGCGCTGCTGGTCATCCTTGCCGAATCCCAGCTCACTGAAGGATTTGAGGAGCAGATCCGGGTCAAAGATCCGCATGACCAGTTTTTCACCGAAGGCAGTTGGCATTGTGGAAAGCCGCAGTTCCACTTCTGTTCCTTCGGCCCCTCTGGTTTTCATGCGACCATCCTGGGGCCTCCGCTTTTCGGCCACATTCATGCGTGCGAGTGACTTGATGCGACTGGTAACAGCTGAAAGTACCTGCATGGGAATCTGGTAAACCGTATACAGAACCCCATCTATCCGGAAGCGTACGTTGCCGATATCCCGTCTTGGTTCTACATGGATATCGCTGGCTCTTTGCTCAAAAGCGTACTGGAGCAGCCAGTCCACAATATTCACAACATGCTGGTCATTGGCTTCCACATCCCTGCCTTTGCCAAGCTCCAGCATCTGTTCAAGGTTGCCCAGTCCGGGCGCCTTGTTGCTGCCTTTGAATGAGGCGTAATTGATGGAAGTTGAAAGTCGATAAAGCTCTTTCGCCAGTCTTTCCAGCTCCAGAGGATTGGCAACAACCCGCTTGATCGGTTTGCGCAGCACCTGTGACAACCCGGACTCCCAGGAACTGACAAAAGGTTCTGCCGAGGCAATGACCACTTCGTTTTCATTGACCTCAACTGACATGATTCCGTGACGCCGGGTGAAGGCATAGGACATCACTTCCGTTACCTTCGCAGCATCCATGCCCAAGGGGTCGATGCGGAAATGCGGCTGACCGCTGTATTGTGCGAGTTTGCGCGTAAGCCAGTCGAGATCAAGCACCTTTCCCGGATTGAGTCTGTCTTCAAGATTCTGCTCTGCAATGTAAAGCAGCACGTTTTTCTTCTGCAGCGCTGCACCGCGGCGGTTATCAACCAGTCTTTCAAGATCTTCCCGGGTAATGTGGCCATCGGCAGCCAGGAGATCCAGAAAACTCCTGAGCTCAACAGGGCGATCATGTCCGGGGGCAGGTTTGAGAAGACTGACAGCAGGCGATACGGGGCTCATGAATCTGTTTCTGACCGGTAAAATGTACAAGCAGTGTAGCGAGACACTCCCGGATTACAAGTGAGCCTGTTGCACATGGGCCAGGGTCACCGGGCTTGCGCTACCGGCAAAAGCGTCCCAAACTGGCCATTAAAAACCGGGCCGCGGAGGCTGCAATGAAACAATTGATAACTGTCATCACGACACTCGCTGTTGCCTCGTTTCTGGCGGCTTCTGCTTCCGCCCATCACAGCCAGGCCATGTTCGACACATCTCAGGAACTGCTTGTGCAGGGTACAGTCCAGCGTTTTGACTGGGTCAACCCTCACATGTACCTGATTGTTGCAACCACGGGGCCTGATGGTGAGCCTGCTCTGGTGGAAGGTGAAGGCCTCGCAATCACCCAGGCGCTTGTGGATGGACTGGATCGTGAGGCATTGCAACCAGGCACACCGGTAGTCATGCGCGTAAACCCGAATCGCGGTGGCTGGGGCAAGCAGGTTCGCATTCTTGATGTCACAACTGAAGATGGTGAAATCCATCCTTTTTATGCCGCCAACACCCGCAGTCGGGAACTTGTGCCCGCCAGCAGTCTTGAAGGACACTGGGCGCCTTCCCTGCAAGCTACCGGTGCGGCTTTTGGTGCCCTTGCACGCTGGCCTGTAACTCCGGCTGCCAGGGAAACCCAGACAGCACTGGTCGCAGATGGACTGTGCTTTGTTGAACCCATTCCCTTTCTTGCCGTTCTCAACGAACTGCGTACCATCGAAATCTCGAATGACGAAATCATCATGCGCTTCGACAATTCGGGCGACCTTGCCGTTCGAACCATCCATCTGGACGCAAGCCATCCGGCTGATATCCAGCCTACCCGCATGGGTCACTCCATTGGAAGGTGGGAAGACTCAACTCTGGTAATCGATACGGTGGCTTTTGAACCCAATCCCTCTGGTATAGCCGCGAACGTGCCGTCCAGTGCACTCAAGCACACCATCGAAAGGATGGCATTGACCGATGACGGGCTGCGACTGCGCTACGAAATCGTTGTTGAAGATCCTGAATCACTTTCCGGACCAGCCACACTGACGATGCAATGGGACCATCGACCCGACCTTGAGATTTCGCCGGCATCTGAAGCCTGCGACCCGGAAGTAGCCTCCCGGTATATCGAACACGTACCTCAGTAGGCAGTCAGCGCACGCCAACCGGGACTGTTGCTACCACTATGCCCCGTAATGGCGCCGGATAACCTTCAACTGTGAGCAATTGGTCGTTCGGGTCCAGCGACTGTGCCAGTGATTCAAATTGCATCCAGTCGGTTGAGCGCTGCTCTTCAATACTGGTACGGTTGACATCGACCAGACGCGCATTGGTAAAACCTGCTTCGCGCATCCAGTCCAGCAGGGTGCTCGAACAGGGGACGTTCCAGACATTTCCCATTCTTGCATAACGTTCCCCTGGCTCGGGAAACAGGTCTTCACCTTCTGCCATTAGCGTTTCCAGTACCAGCTCACCTCCGGGCTGCAGACAATTGCGCAGCTCCTCCAAATGCTCAATTGGTTCCCGGCGGTGATACAGCACCCCCATGGAAAATACCGTGTCAAAAGCATGCAATCGTGAAGGCAGCTCTTCGAGCTTGTTGGGCAGCATGAAAACAGGCGCATCGGAGCAGTACTTTTTCACAACATGGAATTGCAGATTGAAAAGAACCGAGGGTTCAATACCCAGCACCAGGCCTGCTTCATGCCCTGCCATGCGCCAGCAGTGATAGCCATTGCCACAGCCAACATCCAGAACCCGGCGCCCGGCCAATGGCGAGATGTGTGGCAATACCCGGTTCCATTTCCAGTCAGAACGCCATTCGGTGTCAATCTGTATACCAAACAGGGTCAACGGGCCCTTGCGCCATGGATGCAAATGCATCAGCGTGGACTTGAGCTGCTCACTATCTATCGGGTCCAGTTGTGAAGCCTCACCAATGCGCAAACTGCCCAGAAAATCGCGCGATAGTGGCTCTATATCCGGCAGACCCTGCAAGGCCTGATACCAGCGCGGAAAATCACCATGTGTGCAGGAGCTTTCCCAGTTGAGAGGCACCAGGGGACGCAATGGTGCCAGAGCCCCATCCAATGCCTCAAGCATCGGTTCAAATTCCAGCGCAAAAGACATTATTTGACTGCAACCATGGAGGCAAAATTGAAGCACTGGAACCAGACAGCAAAGCTGCTGAATCCGGCATCGAGCAATCTGGACTCGTGCGTCCTGAGACTTTCCGGAATCAGCACGTTTTCAATAGCCGCCCTTTTTCGGCTGATTTCGGTCTTGCTGTAGCCATTGTGTTCCTTGAAACGATGGTGCAAGTCAATAAACAGTGCATTAAGTACCGGATCTTCGAAATGAATTTTTTCCGAGAGCACAAGCATGCCACCAGGCAACAAACCATCATGGATTTTCCTGATCAGGGCACTGCGTTGTGCCGGAGGAATGAACTGCAGGGTGAAGTTCATGACCACCAGCGAAGCGTGTTTGATCTCAATATCAAGAATGTCTGCACAGAGAAGTTCAACCGGAACAGTACTGCTGTCTTTTGCAAGCATCTGCTGACAACGGCTTATCATTGCAGCGGAATTATCCACCGCCACAATGCGGCAGGCGGGTGCAGATATCTGTCGACGCATTGAGAGAGTTGCAGCACCAAGCGAACAGCCCAGGTCATAACAGATTGAATCCGGCCTCCCATAGCGCTCGGCAAATGTCCCTATCATGGTGATGATGGTACCGTAACCCGGCACCGATCGATTGATCATGTCTGCAAACACATCAGCCACCCGTTCGTCAAAGACGAAGGATGCCACTGGATCATCAGACTGATAGATCGTGTCCCGGTTTGTCATGGCATGGCCAGTGTCAGGTTTTCAGCTGACAGCCTGGGGATGACCCGCTGCCTGCAGCACTTTACGGAGTGCCGCTGCAGTTTTCTCGAGCTCCTGTGGCGGTGCCGCACTGGCATATTTGAAGTCCATGTCCGCGGGGGTGTCGATGGGCATGACATGCAGATGGGTGTGTGGCACTTCCAGACCAACAACCATGAGACCGACACGCTTGCACGGCACCAGTTGCTTGATGGCTTTGGCCACATGCTGGCTTACCTGCATCAGATGCGCAGCAGTTGCCGGCGGCACATCATCCCAGTGATTGATTTCTGTATTGGGAATAACAATGGCATGCCCGGTACGTATCGGCTGTATCGTCAGGATGGCGAAACACAGATCGTCTTTCCATATGAAATGGCCTGGCAGATCACCGGCTAGTATGCGTGTAAAAATACTGGACATGAGTACAAGGAATTCAATCAAAGCGAAGCGGAACTATAACACGAACAGATACCACTGCTTACAGCAGGAACAGCAGGGAGCGTGCCACACTGACTGTAATCAGGCTGACTTTTTGAGAACACAGGTCAAAGGTTACCAAGCGGGAGCGCCTGTGTAGACACAACCTGTCTCAACACAAAGCTGGAATGAACATCGGATACGCCCGGAATTCTGGTGAGCCGGTTAAGCAGAAAATCCTGGTATTCTTCCATGTCTTTGACAACAACCTTCAGTTGGTAGTCTGCCGATTGACCGGTTATGAGTATGCATTCAAGCACTTGTGGATATTCAAGGACCGTAGCCTCGAACTGCTCAAAGCGGTCCGGTGTATGCCTGTCCATGCTTATCTGGACCAGCGCCATGAGCTTGAGTCCGAGCAGGGACGCATTCAGTACCGCATTGTAGCTTTTTATATAACCTGCTTCCTCAAGCTGCCTTACCCGACGAAGGCAGGGAGAAGGCGACAGGCCCACCTTCTCTGCCAGCTCCTGGTTACTGATTCTGGCATTATCCTGCAACTCAGCCAGAATACGTCTGTCTGTTCTGTCAAGTTCCACTGGATTCCCCATATCTGGCTATATATGCAATATTATATTCATATTACCTATAATAATGAAATATAATTTTGTATATATTGATATTTAAGCCATATTCGCAATTATATTCTCCAGGATTTCCTGTAAACTGCGCAGCCATTGAATCAGGAGCAGCAACATGAGTAACGACAGGAAGATGTACGACCACAAGAAGTACAAACCTTTCCAGCCCATCGGTTTAAAAGACCGTACATGGCCTGACAAGGTCATTACCCAAGCACCCACCTGGTGCAGTGTGGATCTGCGTGACGGCAATCAGGCTCTGATCGAGCCGATGTCTGTTGCCCAGAAGAAACTCATGTTTGCCCTCCTTGTAGATGTCGGCTTCAAGGAAATTGAAATAGGATTTCCGGCCGCCTCCCAACCCGACTTCGATTTTGTCCGCTATCTCATTGAAGAAAATGTCATCCCTGAAGATGTCACCGTGCAGGTCCTGACGCAGGCCCGACCTGAACTGATCCAGCGGACCTTCGAATCCCTTAAGGGCGCAAGAAGGGCAATAGTTCATCTGTACAACTCCACGTCCACCGTGCAGCGGGAAAAGGTTTTCAAACTCGACAGGGACGGCATCAGGAATATTGCCGTCAATGGCGCCAAAGTAGTACTGCGCTGCGCACAGCTGGCACCGGAAACCGAATGGTATTTCCAGTACTCTCCAGAGAGCTTCACCGGTACCGAGCTCGAATACGCGGTACAAGTGTGCGATGCAGTCAATGAGGTCTGGAAACCGACACCGGATCACAAGGCAATCATCAACCTGCCGGCTACCGTGGAAATGGCAACACCCAATGTCTATGCCGACCAGATAGAGTGGTTCTGCCGCAATATCCGCAACCGTGAAGCCCTTGTCATCAGCTTGCATACCCATAATGACCGTGGCTGCGGTGTAGCTGCCTCGGAACTCGGCATGATGGCTGGCGCCGACCGTGTGGAAGGTTGTCTGCTTGGCAATGGTGAACGTACCGGCAATCTTGATGTTGTTACCATGGGGATGAATCTGTACAGCCAGGGTATAGACCCTGAGCTGGATTTCAGCGATATGGACCGGATCTGCTCAGTAGTAAAACACTGTACACAGATCGACGTTCATCCACGTCACCCCTATGCCGGCAGTCTGGTTTTCACTGCATTTTCAGGAAGCCACCAGGATGCCATCAAGAAATGTCTCGACCTCTACAAGGAAGGGGACACCTGGGAAATTGCCTATCTGCCCATCGACCCTCGCGATGTAGGCCGCACCTATCAGGATGTGATCCGGGTAAATTCACAAAGTGGCAAGGGCGGCGTAGCGTATGTCATGGATAACAAATACGGGTATCAGCTGCCACGCTGGCTGCAAATCGAATTCAGTCGTGTGGTGCAGAAGGATGCAGAAGATACTGGCCGGGAAATCTCTCCCGACCGGATTTTCCAACTGTTCCGTAACACCTACCTTGAGAGTGGTGCCAACCTTACGCTCAAGAGCTTTGCCATCGAGAAGAATAACGGTGAAACGGTTCGCGGAGAACTCGAGCTGGATGGAAACGCCTTTGAAATCCAGGGTAGTGGCAACGGCATGCTTGAAGCCTTTGTAAAAGCCCTTGAGTCCACTTTTGGCATGGAGCTGCAGATTCTTGAGTACGGCGAACATGCCCTGAGCCAGAATGCCAATGCCGAAGCGGTCACCTACCTGCAGATAAAACACGATAACAGACGTTTTACCGGCATTGCTGTTGATGCAGATATAGTCACTTCTTCAGTCAATGCACTTTTACAGGCATTCAGCCAGGCTCTGCAGTTGCGTCGCCGCCAGGCTGCATGAATGAAGCCAGGCAAGGGACGCCTGATAATCTCCACTCAACGTCTTGAGCTGCGGGAAGTTACGCTTGCGGATGCTCCTTTCATTCGCAACCTGCTGACCTCACCAGGCTGGTTGCAACACATCAGTGATCCGGAAATAGCCAGTGACAAAGATGCTGCACGTTACATCCGCGAGAAGGTCATCAGTGAATATCGCAACCAGGGAATGGGTCTGTGGGCAGTGATTGAAAAATCCAGCGGCACTGCAACGGGTTTGTGTGGTCTGTTACGACGAACTCATCTGAAGCACGTTGACCTCGGCTATGCTTTTCTGCCTGAATTCCAGGGAAAAGGCTATGCACGGGAAGCTGCAAAAGCCTGCCTTGAATACGGCTCAAATGTAATAGGGCTGGACAGGATAATTGCCGTTACCAAGCCGGACAATCCCGGATCCATCCGGCTGCTGGAATCACTTGGCATGCAGGAAATGGATTCGGTCTTATGGCCATCCGGAGTACAACTACGGATATACGGCTGAACGCCCGACAACCAGTTCCACAACCTGATTTCCAGGACCAGTTTCAGCGCAGACATGATCTTGTTCAGCCTCACGCTTTTCTATACCATCGCCCGCAGTTGACACTTCCCGCCCTGGCGGCAAAGGAACAAACTGATGTCCGGATCAACCGCTTTACCAACCAGCCGTTTTCACTCTGTATTCGTCAAAAGCCTCGTATTTTCCAGTATATTTCTTCCCGGACTATCACAAGCCCAGGATGACTTTGCCAACGTGGTCATTACCCCGGTCCCCGCTGCCGGCAACATTACCATGCTGATGGGACAGGGAGGGAACATTGCAGTCTCCATTGGTGAAGATGGCGTACTGATGGTCGATGACCAGTTCGCACCGCTTTCAGACAAGATCAAGGCAGCTATTTCCAGTCTGGGTGGCGATGCTCCGGCTTTTCTGGTCAATACCCACTGGCATGGCGATCACAGTGGCGGCAATGAAAACTTCTCGGACCAGGCCACCATCATTGCCCATGACAACGTGAGAGCTCGTCTCACAGACCCGGCCAACAGTCGTGTGCCTGAATCATATCCGGTGATCACCTATGCAGATGGCGTCAGCATCCATTTCAATGGCGAGGAGATACGCCTGATCCATTTGCCGAACGGGCATACCGATGGAGATTCAGCCATCTGGTTTACCGGCTCAAATGTTTTACACATGGGTGACCAGTTTTTTGCCATTCGCTACCCTTTTATCGACCTGAGCAGCAACGGCAACGTCCATGGGCTGATCCGTAACCTGAACAACCTGGTTACCCGACTGCCAGATGACATCCTGATCATTCCCGGCCACGGAAATCTCTCTACAAAGGCAGAGTTCGTGACCTATGTGGATGGAGTAAATGAAACCGCTGCCATGGTGCTCGACCGAAAGGCGGCAGGCCTGAGTCTTGAGGCTATTATCGAAGAAGGCTTACCGGCAGAGTATGAACAATGGGGTACCGGCTTTATTTCCGAGGAAGCGTGGATAACAGCTGTATTTAACAGCCCGAATCTTTAGTTTTAGATAATTTATCCCACTTTTTGCTTTTTCCGAGAAAATATCAGGAATAGCGATTTTTTTTTGGAAAAGTGGGATTTATTGGAGCAATTCTTGATGAAATCAGCAGTATTGCTCAAGCTGGCAAACACAACCATGCCTTTTGGGAAATACCAAGGAAAGTTATTGATGGATCTGCCTGCTCCCTATCTGATCTGGTTTTCCAGAAACGGATTTCCCGCTGGTGAATTGGGAAATCTTATGCAGTTGATGCTGGAAATTGACAATAACGGCGACAGAGCCCTCCTTTTTCCACTGAAAAATGGCCACAGCAGCACTTAAATTTCCCACTTTTCCTTTTTCTTACGAAATTACAAGGACTAATAGAAAAACCCTTGTAATTTACGTAAAAGGTGGGAAAGTTGAGGTCAGATCTCCACTCAGGGCCTCCAGCGCCTGGATCCACAGTTTTCTCAAGGAAAAGACTCCGTGGATACTGGAGCAGTTAGCCGCCCAGAAACGCAAACAACGTCAACGCCTGATTATTGCCGACAACAGACTGGTGCCTTTCATGGGGCGCACACGCAGAATACAGGTGATTCTTTCAGACCGGCAGAAAGTCACGCTGCGAGGCGATTACCTGTATCTGTTCATCAGGGAACGCAACCGCCACAAACTTGAGGAATTGTTCAATGGCTGGCTGCAGGAACAGGCAAGGGAATACATGGCAACCCGGACAATCAAATATGCCCGCCGTCTTGGCGTAAGCCACAAACTCAGGGATGTGGTTTTCAGAAAAACCAAAAGCAAATGGGGGCACTGCTGTCAGGACGGCACAATCCAGTACAACTGGCTGGCAATGATGGCGCCGAAGGAAGTAATCGACTATCTGATAGCCCACGAGACCAGCCATCTGCGCTATCTGGATCATTCTGTCTGCTTCTGGAACACCGTGAGCACACTATGTCCGGATTACAAGGAATTGCGCTCATGGCTGTCTGACAACGGCCACCGCTTCTGGACAGGTAACTGAAAACAGCTTGCCGCTAAAACCAGTCCTGTTGTTTATCCGGTATAACGAAACAGCAGATCCCGAACGCCGTGGCCCAGTCTGCGCCCGCGCATTTCAAATTTTGTTTGCGGACGCTTGTGCACTTCTGCCCAGCATCCCTCTCCAAAAACGTTTTCCAGATCTTTGGCATTGCCCAGCACCTCCATCATCTGTTGGGCATAGGGCTCCCAGTCTGTCGCCAGATGCAACAGGCCACCAGACTCAAGCCTGCTGGTCAGTTCATCTACAAATCCCGGCTGTATGAGACGCCTTTTGAAATGTCTTTTCTTGTGCCAGGGATCGGGGAAATAAATCTGGATCCTGGCCAGACTGTGGGGTGCAATACATTTTTCAAGTACATCCCTGGCATCCGCTTTGAAAATCCTCAAATTACCGATGCCCGTTTCATGCAGACACTTGAGGATGTTACCTACGCCTGGCGGGTGCACTTCAACGCCAATAAAATTCAACCCGGGTTCTGCTGCAGCCATGGCAACCAGTGAATCGCCCATTCCGAACCCGATTTCAAGCACAAGCGGCGCCTTGCAGCCAAACTCTTCATCGCCTTCAACAAGACCGTCTTCCACCTTGAGCCCGTATAAAGGCCAGAGATTCTCAATGGCCTCACGCTGACCATTGGTCATCCTCCCTGCCCGGACGACAAAGCTTTTTACTGTACGAAGTACCTGTTCGCCACTACTGTCCATCTTTACGCCCCTTTCATGCCGTGCATTGCCAGCATCAGCCAGCCGGCGAGGAACGCAAGCCCACCGACAGGTGTCACCATGCCGAGCCAGCGCATACCGGTAAGCGCAAGCAGATAGAGACTGCCACTGAACAGGATAATGCCCACAATGAATGCATATCCTGCCTTGTTGAGACGAGTGTCAAATTTTTCCGTAACAAGCCAGTGCACAGCCAGCAAAGCTACAGTGTGGAACATCTGGTATTGCACGGCTGTCTGCCAAATATCCAGTGAGTAGTCATCCAGCATGGACTCCAGCGCATGAGCACCAAAAGCACCGAACCCGACAACCATGAAGCCATTGATAGCGGCATAAAACAGAAATTGTTTTTTCACCTGGTGCTTTTGATCCTTTTGTTTTTACGACTCAAGAGGCAGATTTTGCCATAATACCGACTTCCTGCTCCCACATTGGACGACCTTTTTGCAAGCCTTGCCGAGCAACCCGAAACGGATAGTGCTGGTCAATCCAACCAGATATCTGGGCAACCTCCTGATTGCAGGAGAACTCATACAGCAGTTCTCCCGATACTGCTCAGACAAAGGGATACAGTTGCAGATTGTACTTGATGAAAGTTTCAGGGATCTGCTCATCCACAGTCTGCCCGAAGCACAACTTGTATTCTATCCCCGTCGTGCCATCGCTCGCGCCAGTATTGCGGGAAAGCTGCGACTTTATCTGCAATGTCTACGCAAGATAAGAAATTTCAGGGCCGATATTGCATTCAATATCGAGGAAGATTCAGTTTCACATCGCCTTACCCAGCTCAGTGGTGCAAGATTCAGACTGGGATGCAGTACCACGCGACACCGCTACGGTTATCATCAGGTTCTGCCCATAGATTTCAGTCGTCGTCCCGCAGACCAGAAACACCGCTGGTACAGTTTCGCTGAAGTATTCATGCACCTTGGTCTTGAACCGGGAAAGCCGGCCTATATTCACCTGCATCCTGCCACCCTGAATGAAACTGCCACCTCAAGGCTGCTGGCTGCAGGTCTCAAAGACCACACCCCCCTGGCAGTCATACATGCCGGTGCAACCAAAGCCTACAAACGCTGGCCCACTCCTTCCTTTTCTGCATTGGCAGAGCAGCTAATCGATAAGGGATATCAGGTGGCATTCATCGGATCAGGCGACGATTGCAGAATTACTGCCGAGATACTCGAAATGCTGTCTGCCGAATACAAATCCTGCACCGTAAATGCCTGTGGAATATTGTCATTGTCAGAACTGGCAGCCTTTCTGCAGCAGGCAAGCATCATGATCGGAAACGACAGCGGCCCCTTTCATCTGGCCGCAGCGCTCAACATACCCGGCATTGTAATTTTCGGACCAACTGAAGCAGATATCTGGAAACCCCTGGGGCGAAACATCAGGGTAATTCAGCATCGCAATCTGTGCAGCCCGCAATGCACCCGTAAAAATTGCCTGCACGCACATCGCTGCCTGCATGCCATATCGCCCGACGAAATCATGGCAGCTCTCAGTACAATTGCACCCTGAAGCCAGATGAGCGGCCTGATATTATTGGGCCTGAGACCGTCTGCGGCATGGATGCCGCAGTCGAGCCCCCACGGACGGGTTCACGGCGTGTCCAAGAAACAATAATGCCAGGTCGCTTTACACCGTGATCCGGGATGGGCCTTTGATAAATCCAATTCAAAGGTCAAGGTACAAAAAAGCCGTCACAAGGACGGCTTTCGGAAACGCAACTTTGATCAAGCCAGGACTCAGGCCTCCATCAGCGCCTTGACCTTGTCCATCGCATTTTTTTCCAGCTGACGTATACGCTCTGCCGAAACATTGTATTTGTCGGCAAGGTCATGCAACGTGGCCTTGTTATCACTTAGCCAACGCTGGGTCAGGATATCCCGACTACGATCATCCAGTTCACTCATGGCAAGATACAAACCATTGGTACTTGTTTCTTCCCAGTCTTCACTTTCTGCACATCTGGCCGGATCGTAACTGGTATCTTCAAGGTAGTGCGCAGGAGACTGGCTGGTTTCATCATCATCTGCATCAGCCGCGCCATCAAAGGAAGCATCAAAGGCACCCAGACGTCCTTCCATCTGCACAACGGTTGCAGCGTCTACACCAAGATCTTCAGCAACTGCATTCACTTCATCCTGGCTCAACCAGCCGAGACGTTTCTTGGCGCCTCGCAGATTGAAAAAAAGTTTGCGCTGTGCCTTGGTGGTAGCCACTTTGACAATGCGCCAGTTGCGAAGGATGAATTCGTGGATTTCAGCCTTGATCCAGTGAACCGCAAAGGAAACCAGACGCACGCCCACTTCAGGATTGAAGCGCTTGACCGCTTTCATCAAGCCCACATTACCTTCCTGGATCAGGTCGGCCTCACTCAGGCCATAACCGGAATAGGTTTTGGCCACATGTACTACAAAGCGCAAGTGAGCAAGTACTAACTTACGTGCAGCATCCAGATTTTCGCGATAATAATAATCGTTGGCCAGTTCCAGCTCTTCCTCTGCAGTAAGCATGGGAATGCCGTTGACGGCAGTGATGTAGGCACCAAGATCCCTGCCCGGAAGCATGGCATCAAGCACCTGGAGATTCTTGCCTGTCGCAGTCTTGTTCATCAATTTTTTCTTCTGAGTTTTCCTGTCAGCAATGGCAGGCTGGCGAGCTTCAATGTACTCGTAGCCGTCATCAGAGTCCAACTCATCAGTTTCGTGAGTATCGTTATACTCTAACTCATTGATATTGCTTGTGTATGTCATTTCTACGACTCCTGCCGCAGTGGGCAAATACTAACACCTGTTATTGTCAGCGCCAAGCCGTTCAAAGTGCTTGACCCCGGTCAAAGCAGCCAGATATTCAGCAAGCCTGCGGGTTATCAGTGGAATATGGGTATGGCCACATGAAATTCAAGAGCCCAGCCTGATTCTTTATCCTGCCTGGCCGCATTACATGGTTTTACGAATGCTCTGTCATATACAGACCAATAATGGCGGACTTTTCTTCACTTGCAGGAATCCCGCGGCTAGAATCCGGTTTGTATCCAAATCACATGCCACTTCAGGAAACTCCAGTACGCCCTCATGATTCCCAAGAATATTGATTCTTCAGCAGATATTAACCCTTTATTATCAGCACGTTACAGCGGCATTTCCTATGATGCAGAGCGCCACTTGAGCCATCAGCAATTGCTGATGCTTGCAGAAGCTGCTCGCTGGGCCCCCTCATGTTTTGGTGATGAACCGTGGCGTTTCATATTCTGCAGCCGGCAGCTGCATCCTGAGGCCTGGGACAAGGCCTGGGACTGTCTGATGCCGGGCAATCAGGTCTGGTGCCAGCATGCCCCCCTGCTTGTCATCACCTGTACCGATACCCTGTTCAGACACAACGACAAACCCAACAGTTTTGGCCCCTATGACACTGGAGCAGCCGCGATGAGTATCTGCACACAGGCTGTGTCCATGGGACTGATGACCCATCAAATGGGCGGCTTCAGTGTTGACAAGGCCACAGAGCTGTTTGGAATTCCGGAACGCTACAGGCCAGTAGCCATGATGAGTGTTGGCTACCAACTGCCACTGGAACGCATTCCTGAAGAGTTCAGGGAAAAGGAACTGAAACCGCGCCAGAGGCAGGCATTGCAAAGCCGGTTTTTCAATGGCGCCTGGGACAAGGGGCTCTGAACTCACAGCCCGGATTTTCCCGTGCATGAAAAACAAAAAGGGCGCCTTTGAGCGCCCTTTTTGTTTCCGGATTTATCAAAGGCCCATCGCAGATCTCTGCGTAAAGCGACCTGCTGGAATTCAAACCCGAGAAGGTTGAATTGGGCACCCACACACTTAAGTATATAAGGCTGCACAGGGTGAATCGGGCGAGGAGCGTAAGCGAGCGAGCTGACTCACCCTGGGAAGCCGGGTGCCACTGATCCTGGAATGGGTGTCCTGCAAAAAAAGACCCGGGCACCCACACACTTAAGTATATAAGGCTGCACGGGGTGAATCGGGCGAGGAGCGTAAGCGAGCGAGCTGACTCACCCTGGGAAGCCGGGTGCCACTGATCCTGGAATGGGTGTCCTGCAAAAAAAGGGTGCCACTTATCCTGGAATGGGTGTCCTGCAAAAAAAGGCCCGGATTTCCCGGTGCATGCAAAACAAAAAGGGCGCCTTTGAGCGCCCTTTCCGATTCAGTGTACTGTCAATAGTAGTATTCGGTGTATCCAGGCAACAGGCGGTAGCGGGAATTGAGGAACGCAACAATGTCTATCAGCTCGGTTACCTTCATTTCAGGATTGACGTACATGGGGGAAGAATTGACCGTTCTTCTGTCCTGACGCGGCAACTGGTCAAGATACTGATCAGAAATGACATGGTCCGGGTTGATAATGGAAGTCACCAGATCACCATAGGTCTTGGCAAAAATCAGATCACCACCCAGCGTTACTGTAATTGGACGCGTGCCGGCATAGGCCTGTATCTGAGTACCGTCAACCAGATGACACTGATTGCAACCAAGGCGGGAAAAAGCCTCCTGCCCTCTGGCAATATCTCCCTGCAATATGGGGAAGCGGAAATCACCCACATTGTCCGGATAGGTGCGACAGGCCCCAAGGGCCAGTAAACCCAGTGCGATAAACAGTGTTCTGGCAGATACCAATTTCATCATGACTCCTGATAAGTAGTTATTCCTTGCAAGCTTAATCACTGGCAAAACGGCCATCTTGATTTAAGTCACAAATCAACGAGGTAAGGATTATAGGGGCCATACAAAACAATTAGATCTAAAGTGTTTCACCGGTTCCCAGGATAGCGCTAACCTGACTGGAAAGATAACCGCCATTGCCGTTGCAGGCAGCAAGTCTGGCGCCACGGACCTGCCGGTCGCCACATTCTCCCCGCAATTGCTGCACGGCCTCGATCAGCAGAAACAATCCGTACATGCCCGGATGGACACAACTGAGACCCCCGCCATTGGTATTGACCGGTAACTTGCCTCCGGGGGCAATGTTGCCATTTGCAACGAAAGCACCACCTTCCCCTTTCCTGCAGAACCCCATGTCTTCCAGGAAAAGAATGGTATTGATGGTAAAGGCATCATAGAGCTCCACCACATCAATATCAGCCGGCGTCACTCCTGCCATTGCCATGGCTTCAGGGCCGCTCTGGGCTGCGGCTGTTGTGGTCAGATCCGGCATTTGCGAAATGATGTTGTGTGTGGTTCTGGCGCTCACGCCAAGCACATAGACCGGTGCCTTGGGAAAATCCCCTGCCCGGTCCGACTTGACCATAATCAATGCCCCGCCACCATCGCTCACAAGACAGCAATCGCGCACCCCAAAGGGGTCTACAACCCGGCGTGCAGCCAGTACGTCCTCTATGCTCAGGGGATCACGTAACTCTGCGGCCGGATTGAGTTGTGCCCATTGTCGTGCCGCAACCGCAACTTCTGCCAGTTGTTGCGGTGTTGTGCCGTATTCGTGCATGTGTCTTGCTGCAGCAAGTGCATAGGCCTGTATGGGATAGCGTGGCTTGTAGACCGACTCAACCGTTCTGGAATGTGCCGGTGCCGTAAATCCATGACTGCGGTTGCTGCTGCCATAACAGATAAGCGCAACTTCACACATGTCGTACTTGAGTGCCAGACTCGCGGAAAGTATTGAATTGACGAATGCTGAGCCGCCTATATTGGTACCATCCATGAAATCGGGCTTCATCCCGAAATACTCGGCAACTACCAGAGGGGTAAGTTGATCATTGAAATTCGATGAAAAAATACCATCAATATCATGAATACCAAGTCCCGCATCAGTCAGGGCATGGTGGACCGCCTCGCCCATGATTTCCATGTGATTGCGGCCGCCAAGGTCTCCGAATCGACTTGTTCCTACACCCACGACTGCTGCTGCGCCACGCAGGGAGCGGTCACCTTGCAGTAACTTCACCATTCCCTGTTCCCCTGTTCCTTGTTGTAGAAAACGACAGCCGGCTGCCCGTCAATCAGTCCCACATGGGCACTGACAACCATCCCGATTTTCACTTTGTCAGGATCCACATCCATGACACGGCCCATCATGCGGGGACCTTCGTCCAGATCAATCAGGGCAACATTGTAGTCACCCCCTTTTTCGGGTTTCTGTCGAACTACAGTTGTGGAGTAGACAAGGCCGCGGCCGCTGGGCTCGATCCATTTCAGACCAGTTGATCCGCAATATGGGCAGGCAACACGTGGGTAAAAGACATGCTTGCCGCAATCGATGCATTGCTGAATCTGGAAGCGACCCTTTGAGAGCGCATCCTCATAAAGCTGTATCGGCCCCGGACCACTGAATGCGGGGGAAGTTTTACTCACAGTAATATCTCTTCTTGTTGTTCTTATCTGTGGCAATCACAATGCCGGGCGAATTATATTCATTTGACTTTGTTGCTGTCACTGCGGCATTCTGCGCGCCTAAATCGGGCGGGTCCTGTCAGCCGCATTCAATTTCCTTCGGGGAAGAGAGGATTTCTTTCCCGACTTTGCCATTCGATACAAATACGGACAAATGATCAACAAAATCTGTCCTTCCCCTGAAGAAGCCGTCAAATCCATCACTGATGGAGCCGTGCTGTTTCTTGGGGGATTCATCAACTGCGGCTTCGCAGATGACCTGCTGGACGCATTGTACGCCCAGGGCACGGTTGGACTGACCACAATTTCCAACAACCCCAGCGTTGGTGAAAGGGGCATGACCCGGCTGCTGCAGGATGGCAGGATCAGTCGCATGATTTGTTCCTACTCCAGAAAACCCGGCACATCACTCATTGAGGACCTGATCGACGCCGGGCAGCTGGCACTCGATATCATCCCCCAAGGCACAATTGCCGAAGCAATTCGTTGCAATGGCGCTGGAATTCCGGGTTTTTATACCCGTACCGGTGTTGGCACCCCACTTGCCAAAGGCAAGGAACATCGGGATTTCGATGGTGTTACCTACATTTTCGAGCCTGCCCTGCATGCCGACTTTGCCCTGGTCAGGGCTCTTCGTGGAGACCGGTGGGGCAATCTTGTATATGACAAGGCTGCACGAAACTTCAATCCTGTTATGGCAATGAGTAAAGCTTTCACAATCGCCCAGGTGGATGAAATCGTGACACCAGGAGAACTGTCCCCGGAACATATCATTACACCGGGAATATTTGTACAGCAGATTGTCCGGAGCCGGAAAACCTGATGAACAAACTCAGCCGCAGACAGATAGCCTGGCGCCTGGCACAGGATATTCCCGAGGGTGCAGTAGTAAATCTGGGTTCCGGCATGCCCCTGCTGGTATCCGATTATCTGCCGCCGGACCGTGAAATCATCATTCACAGCGAAAACGGTCTGCTGGGCATAGGTCCGAAACAAACAGGTCCCAACCCGGACATGAACCAGATCAATGCCGGCAATGTCCCGGTTACCCTGCTGCCCGGTGCTTCATTTTTTCACCATGCCGACTCTTTCCATATGATCCGGGGCGGACATATCGATATCAGCGTGCTGGGCGCCTATCAGGTTTCAGAGCAGGGAGATCTCGCCAACTGGTCGCTGCCCCAGGGGGAAAAAGCCCCTGCCGTGGGTGGCGCCATGGATCTGGCCGCAGGTGCAAGGAATATCTTTGTCATGATGGAACTCTTCGCCCGTGACGGAACAGCCAAATTGGTCCGGCAATGCACACTTCCGCTAACAGGATCGGGCTGTGTTACCAGCATTTATACAGATATAGCCATCCTGGACGTGATTGCCGGACACATTCATATTCGTGAGATCATTGAAGGCATAACCCTGTCTGCCTTGCAGGCCGAACTTGATATAGAGCTTGTGGTTTCACCTGCATTGTCATTGCTCCGGGCACCTGCACTTGATGAATGAATCACCCTGCCCCGGCATTCTTTTCAACATCATGATTTTCTGAAGGAAAACAAATGGAATATGAAATAACGCTTGTTTCTGCCGCCCTCGTCATGGCTGCAGGACTTCTTGCCGGCTTCATCAACACCATAGCCGGTGGAGGTTCCATGTTGACCTTGCCGGCCCTGATGATCATGGGAATGCCTCCGGAAATAGCCAACGCCACAAACCGTGTCGGAATATTCCTGCAGTCCATGGCAGGTTCGCACGGATTCTACAGAAAAGGGAAGCTGGCACCGGTCGATATACTACCGACCCTCATTCCCACACTGCTGGGATCGCTTTTCGGTGCACTGCTGGCTTCCTTCATGCCAAGAGAAGTGCTCAAGCCTGCCCTTTTGATGGTTATGCTGGGCATGGCAATTCTCATGCTTGTCAAACCTTCTACAGTTGCTCCCCCACCTGGCACACCGGTCAAAACAATGCGCGAAGCGCCGGCAGCATGGGGAGGATTGTTCTTTGCCGGTCTGTACGGGGGTTTTGTGCAGGCCGGGGTGGGCTTCATCATTATTGCAGCACTGGCCGGTGGCCTGCGTTACGACCTGGTGCGCACCAATGCACTGAAGATGGCCATCACTGCAGTGCTCACTGCAATAGCGCTGGTGGTTTTCATACTGCGCGATCAGGTACTGTGGATACCGGGCCTGCTGATGGCGGCAGGCACTGTCGTGGGAGCCACACTGAGCGTGTCATTTGCCATTTCAGTTCCCCAGTCGGTACTCAAGTGGGTGTTGTTTGCGATGGTGCTGATTACCTGCGGCGCTGCCTACTTCAGCTAGGGATGGGCTATCCGGTTTTTCCCTGGCAAAGGCACAAAAAAAAGAGGGCCTGAGCCCTCTTTTCTACAATTCCCGATTACCTGAATTGTTGATCAATATTCCACGTAGGGGATCATTCGACCGCAGATGATCACCAGCACCCAGATCACGAGCGAAATAACAGCGATGACTTTTGCACGGAAAGGTGCATCTTCACCGTCAGCCAGCTGTTTCAGCTCCTTGTGTTCACCGAACCAGAACCACAGCGCATTGATTCCGGCAATGATGATCAATGCCATCTTCCACTGGAATGCAATGTTGGGGAAATAACGGAACGGGTTTGCTGCCAGGAATGCAATGCCTGTAAGCAGATTGAGCCCGAATGCAATTATTGCCACCGGAATGAACTTCATCACTTCGTTCATGTTGATGAACTTTACGAGCCCGATTACACGGAAGTCCACAACCAGCAAGGCGCCGAACAGGATAGTGATCCCGATAAAATGCAGGGTTTCACCTGCAGGAAACATCCAGAAGATGTTTACCATCAGGTCATGAAGCCAGGTTGTTTCTAGCCAGGTAGCTAAAGGTTCCCAATTCATTTTTATATCCCCCTTAGCCTATGTAGGCCATAAGACGGCCAGTAATCATGCCGATCATCCAGCAGGCCATGGAAATACCAGCCAACAGTTTCTGTGTTGACTCCGGCTTGTTTTCCCGCACTGCATTCATCACGACTTTCATCAGGATACCGCCAACGATGATAGCCCCGATTTTCAACTGGAAGGTCCACTGGAACGTATATACGGAGGCGTTACCCGCAAAAAGTATGATGCCTGAAACCAGATTTATGATGAAACCGAGCCAGCCTACAAGAAACAGTTTGTCGAATGCCTGTATGGACAAACCTTTTGCAAAACCAAGCACGCGCATGTTGAGTGCTACAGCCACACCCATCACGGTAGCCATTCCGACAGCATGGCTGGACAGGACAATTGGATAACCCCAGAGTGATTCACGAATGAATACCCCTACGAGTCCGTTTTCATACCAGAGTAAAAAACCCATGTTCAATTCTCACAAGTTACATGACTTCTGCAAAATGCAGTATTAAGGATTGGAGCACAAGTAAAATGGCCGAAACAGGCAGGGCAGGGTTTGATCTCTGATTGGTTGATCAAAATCAAGCTCTTCATTGCCGAATTCAATCCGGTCGTTTTTTTATACGTCCCCCTGAAAATGCAGGCGTAACTTAAACCAGCACCCTGCAATAATCAAGGTGGAACATTGGCAAGAACATGAAAACAGATCAACAAGGAGTCAAATAACAACTTTCGCCATCAAACAAGCCATGTTTGCACTCACCTGACCATTTCAAGGTAACCATGGCCCAGGATCTCTCCACTTTCCTCATCCAGGACATCAACCGCACCTTCCCAATAGGGAACAAGTAAATCCATGTACTGCTCCTGCAGCACGGCTTTTACCTGCCAGGATCTGTCTGCAAACTGCATTCGCCATGTGGTGGGATATTCCACACCTGCCGGAGAAGTCCAGAAATCCAGCGCCTGCAGGGCAATGGCATCTGCAGCTATGTAATGCTGCTCACCACTGGCATCTGTGAGGTTGCCTGCACTGAAGAGGTCAGGCCTGCCTGCGTCATCCAGCAACTGGTAGTACATCAGCTCCTGCCCGTCTGCCAGTTGCAGTGAAAACCAGTTCCAGCCGCGTTGATTGTCGGCGAGCGCACTGGTGCTCCATTCACGGTCCAGCCAGCTCAGGCCACTGACCTGAAACAGTTCCCCTTCTATTGCAATTTCACCTTCTGTCTGCATGCGTGTCATGCTGTAGTAGTAAGAGGCATTTCCTGCCCCGGCATTTTTCACACTCAACCCGTCCTTACCCTGAAGTACCGGAGCTTTAAGCGGCTCAAGAACAAGGTCCTGCAGACCAAAAGCTGAGCCGGGTTCTGTTGCATGCAATTGCCACGGCATTTCGCCTTCCCCGATTTCAAGTGTCCAGTCTTCGAGCCACACAAGCCCTTCATGGGCTCCTGCCAGACCCGGATTTTCCCGGGAAAAGCGTTCCGCTGAATAATGCCTGCCGTTTTCTGAATCAGTCAGCGCCAGATGCGCCATCCACAAGCGATCTGAAATCCAGGCGTTGCCGGAGCTGGACTCTCCCTGTGGCACCAGCGCTGCATAGAAGAAAGTAAGCTGATACCCGAAGCGTCTGCCACTGCTGGAGAACAGGTTGCCGGTGATATACCACCATTCATTCCGGAAGCCCTCATGCAATCCATGATCCTGGGGAAAACTGAAAGTACGAGTTTGTTCAGCACGAAGAAAACCGGCTGTATTCTCTCCACCCAGAACGGCTCCCGGATCCAGGGTGACATTCTGCTGCGTGTTGACCGGTTCAGAGCATGCAAAAACGAGCAGTAATGGCAGTGTCCGTAACAGGCCTGAAAATACAGTTGATGACGCGTTGTATACAAGGTTCATCACTCAGCCCTCAGGGCAAGTGAAGGATTCAGTCTTGCTACCTGTCGACAGGGATACAACCCTGCAATCACAGCTGCAACCAGTGACAACACAATGGCTTCGGCCAGCACACCAGCAGGCAGGATATGCTGCATGCTCCAGCCGAAAGAGCGTCGATTGATCACATCAATGAGAATGTCGGACATCATCAGACCCAGCGGCATTGACAACAATCCTGCCAGCAAGCCCATGACAGCAGTTTGCAGCAGGATCATGCGCGTGGTTTCAGCGCTTGTCATGCCACCTGCCCTGAGCAGCGCATATTCACGCATCCGCTGCATTTGCAGCGCCATCAGGGCACTCAATATGCCCACAAATGCCACCACTATTGCCAGTATTCGCAGTACACCTGTAATCGCAAAGGTTCGGTCAAAAATTACCAGTGTGATATTCCTGATATCAGCATTGGCGGCAACCCCGAAAAGTCCATCGCCACCTTCGGTCAGGTTTCTTGCCCGGGACTGGATCTCACGAAGATTGACACCATCTTCAAGTTTCAGCGTAAGTCTCATGGGAAGCTGCGAAGGCCAGAGCGATTCAAGAAGCGATAGTGGCATGGCCAGTGAACCACCTGATGTGGTGTAGTCATGGAATATCCCCGCTATTTCAAATTCCCGACTCCCGCTTGCGGTATACAGTTCAATGCTGTCGCCTGGTGCAAGCTTGAACAGCCAGGCTGTTGGTTCGGCAAGGAGCACTCCTCTGCCAGAATCAAGTATCCCTGCAGCATCCGGCACGGCTTCCTTCATGTAAAGATGCGACATGATATCTCCCTCGTGGGCCAGTACCTGCATCTGGCCAATCGTGGTTTCAACATCCAGTGAGTACATTACCTCGCTGGCAGTAACCCCGGGCAAGGCTGAAATGTTCGCGATCAGTTCTGCCGGCATGCCCCCGCCCTGATCAAGCCGGGTAATCTGGATATCGCCGCCAAGTGTCTGGTCAAGCCACAACACAATTGTCTGTCTGAAACTCCCTACCATGACACCAACGCCCACTGTTACTGATACGGCTACTGTCAGTGCTGCGATGGCAAGCCCGGTCCTGTTGATGGACAGTCGCAAATTCCGGATACCCAGGCGATGGACATGCTTCATGTATCTGCCCGCCAACCTGAGCCAGCAATCGAGAAACAGCTTCACCAGCCATGGCACGCCAAGACAGAAGCCGAAAATGATGAGGTTGAGGGCCACAAAGCCGAGCAGCAGCGAGCTGCTTTCAACTGCCAGGAGTCCATAGCCGGCAACCAGCATCAAGGCTCCGGCTAGCAGTAAGATTCCGGTATGCCTGCTGCTTTCTTCTGTTGATTGCATCCGCTGCTGCAAGGTAACCGGAATGGCTTTGCCTGCCTGCAAGGCGGGCAGCCAGGCAGCCAGCACCGTGATCCCTGTTCCCCAAAGCAAGCCTTTGAGCAGCAGCAAGGGATCAGGCATGAAAGCACTCACTGTAAGATTGAAGTAAAGATCGTCTATGGTTCTGGTGACCAGTTTCACCAGAAACTGTCCCAAACCCAGACCCAGCAGGACACCTGTCACACTGGCCGTGGCACCCATCACGAAAGCCTCTGCAAGCACCAGCCTGACCAGCTCTGCAGGCTCTGTGCCCAACGAACGCAAAATACCGAAGCTGCGATTGCGCTCCAGCACAGAAAGACTGACCGTGTTGTAGATCAACAGTGCGGCCACCAACAATGCCAACAGGCTCATTGCACTGAGATTCAGGGCAAAGGCTGCACTGAACTGTTCGATCGACGCGTTGCGGTTCAGTGCATCAACCAGTATCAGACCATCGGGTAGCCAGTTTCGTATCTGGTCTGCCTGGTTTTCTTCCAGTATGAGATCAATGCTGTCCAGACCTTGTTTATCGAGAACCAGCTGGGCGGTTGCGATATCTGCAAATACCACGCCTTCTGCCGCACTGGACCGGGGCCCTGAAAGCACACCTGCCAGACGAGCCGGAAAAGTGGTGGTTGATGCGCGGATTTCAAAGCTGTCTTCTGCCTCAAGACCCAGACCCAGAGCAGCTGCTTCCTGCAGAAATACTGCACCCTGACCTGTCAGCGCACCTGCGCCCAAACCCAGCATCTGGTAGGGTGCCATACTGAAACCGGGCCTTTGCCTTTGCAGTGACATTTCACTGATCAGATCAAGTCCCAACAGGGTGAAACTCTCACCGGAGATACGCACCTCACCACTGACCATGGGAGCACTGCGCCTGATAC
>JAURLQ010000179.1 GCA_030831125.1 Gammaproteobacteria bacterium | reverse complement strand
TCTTCGACACCGGCTCCATTGCCGTCCAGGAAATCATCATGTATCTCAATACGCTGATTTTCACGGTTGGCGCAGCCTATACGCTCAAACATGATGCCCATGTCCGCGTGGATATTTTCTTCAGCAAGGCAAGGCCCCGTACCCAGGCATTGATCAACCTTGCCGGTACACTGCTGCTGCTCTTTCCGGTTGTGATATTTATTCTCATTTATTGCTGGGACTATGTCTCTGCTTCATGGGCCATTCGGGAGCAATCCGGGGACCCCGGCGGATTGCGATGGGTTTATCTGCTCAAAACCCTGATTCTGCTGATGGGGGGCTTGCTCCTGCTGCAGGGGCTTTCAGAAGCACTCAGACAGATTATGACTTTGCTGAATCCGCAATCTGCCAAAACGCCCTCGCAGCCTGAAGAAGGCGTTCAACTATGATTGAATTGTTTGCCATCGGTCTGTTTGTCTGTATCTGTCTGGTGCTGATTTGTGGCTATCCGGTTGCCTTTTCACTGGCAGGTACTTCGCTGGCATTTGCAGGACTGGGTGCCCTGACCGGCAATTTTGATGTGGCATTTCTCAGCGCTGTTCCCAATCGGATCTACGGCATTATCACCAACAGCAATCTCTATGCTGTTCCAATGTTTGTTTTCATGGGTATCATGCTGGAAAAATCGAAAATCGCCGAATCGCTGTTGACAAGCATGGCCGGGCTGTTCGGGACCCTCCGTGGAGGTCTGGGCATATCCGTAATTCTGGTTGGCATGCTGCTTGCCGCAAGTACAGGCATTGTTGGCGCGACGGTTGTCACCATGGGCGTGCTTTCCCTGCCGACGATGCTCAAGGCTGGATACAGCCCTGCGCTGGCAAGCGGCACCATCTGTGCAACTGGCACTCTGGGACAGATTATTCCGCCGTCAATCTCTCTGGTACTGCTGGGCGATGTCATGTCCAACGCCTATCAGCAGGCACAATTGCGGCAGGGCCAGTTTTCCACCCAGACAGTTTCCGTTGGTGATCTTTTTACAGGGGCCATAATTCCAGGATTGATGCTGGTGGGGCTTTACATGCTTTACATGCTCGGGATTGCCTTTTTCAGACCCCAGTCTGCGCCAGCTGCCAGCCCTGAACTGCTTGGGCGGGACGAAAGTATTCTGGGGCGCGCACTCAAAAGTCTGCTCCCTCCCCTTTTGTTGATACTCGCTGTGCTCGGTTCAATTCTTTCGGGCGCGGCCACACCAACAGAAGCTGCGGGGGTTGGCGCGCTGGGCGCCATGCTGCTGGCCATTGCCAACCGTCAATTCAGTCTGAAAATCCTGCAGGATGTCAGCGAAGCCACCGTCAAGGTGACCTCAATGGTTTTTATGATTCTGATCGGGGCATCCATATTTTCACTGGTATTCAGAGGTTTTGGTGGCGACATCATGGTGGAAGACTTCTTCATGTCTTTGCCTGGCGGTGTGGTGGTTGCGATGCTGATGATCATGCTGGTGGTTTTCCTGCTCGGCTTCATACTCGACTTCATCGAGATTACCTACATGGTCGTGCCAATTGTCGGCCCTGTCCTGCTCGGTATGGGCCTTGACCCGATCTGGCTTGGCATCATGCTGGCTGTAAATCTGCAGAGCTCCTTTCTGACACCTCCTTTCGGCTTTGCACTTTTTTATCTGCGCGGTGCGGCGCCCAGTACGCTCAGGACTGCCGACATGTATCGTGGTGTGGCACCATATATCCTGATTCAACTGTCCATGCTGCTGATGCTGACCTTATGGCCGGGGCTTGCCACCTGGCTTCCCTCATTGGTTTAAGAGAATTCAAATGACACCCTTTTCTGATCTGGACCTGGATCCCAATCCCCATCCTGATGGTGAGCTGGCCCTGCAGACTGTTGCCTTGCCTGCTGACCGTAACCAGCATGGGGAAATCCATGGCGGCTGGCTTGCTGCCCAGATGGACATGGCTGGCAGTGTTGCCTGCACCAAAGTAGCGCAGGGGAAAGTGGCAACCGTTGCAATCGAATACATCAGCTTTCTGTCACCAATCAAGGTGGGCGCCGTTGTCGGTTGTTACACCAGCATACGGGGAGTGGGCCGCAGCTCTGTGAAGGTAGAAGTGGAGGCCTGGATCAATGATGTGACATCCGAGGAAGAATGGACCAAGGTTGCAGAAGGTGAGTTCATTTTTGTCGCAATAGACGACAATGGCCGCACCAGAGCAATCCCGGCCCCATCACGCAGGTAAGCGGAGCCGGCTCGAAGCAGGCTCAGAGTCGCCGCGCTTCTGAATAGGCCTCTTCTGCAATTTCGTGAAATTCGCGCACATTTGCCTCGAACTCCCTATAAGATGCATGAATTCGCTGACTCATCGGGCTAATCTGTCCGAGTTCATCTATCACTTCCTGGGAAATATCCCGTAACTGTATCAGCAAGTCGTCCGGAAATTTACGCGGCTCTACCCCGTGCACCTCTTTCAGCTCTTTCAGGGCAATACTGTTGCGAGCCGTAAACTCATCAGACATGGTCAGATCTACAGCTTCAGCAGCAGTTCGCATGATCTCCTGCAGATCTGCAGGCAGGGCCTCGAATTTGTCCTTGTTGAAGATGAACTCGATTACTGTCCCCGGTTCATGCCAGCCCGGGTAGTAGTAATACATTGCGATATCCTGGAACCCGAAGGCGAGGTCATTGTAGGGATTGGTCCACTCTGTGGCATCGATAACCCCGGTTTGCAGGGAAGTGTAGAGATTGTCTCCTGGCAGATTGACAGGCACACCGCCAAGCCGCTGCAGAACATCACCTGCAAGCCCGGGAATTCGCATCTTGAGCCCCTGGAAATCGGCAGCGGAACTGATTTCCTTGTTGAACCAGCCACCCATCTGCACACCGGTGTTGCCTCCACGCATTGGAATCAAGCTGAATGGCTCATAAAGCTCTTCCCACAGCTGCATACCCCCGCCGTAACTGATCCAGCCTTCCATCTCGCGACCATTCATACCAAAGGGGAGCGCTGAGAAAAACTGGGCTTCCGGTACCTTGCCTTTCCAGTAATAGGCAGCCCCATGGCCAATTTCTGCAGTGCCGGCACTGACAGCATCAAAAATTTCCAGAGCAGGCACCAGCTCTCCTGCGCCATAAACCCTGATTTTCATCCTGCCATTGCTCATGGCCTCGACTTTTTGAGCAAACAGTTCAGGCGCATATCCCAAACCAGGGAAATTCTTGGGCCAGGCTGTTACGAGCTTCCAGTTGTAGTTTTGTGTCTCTGCATTAACGCTGTTTCCTGTGCTCTCAGCATCGCCGGATCCGCCACAGGCTGCCAGAGAAAATGCTGCCAACAGCAGCAAAATTCCAGAAAAGTGTGTATATCTGGCTGAATTTGCGATTTGCATTGCTAATCCTCTGTAAATTCTGAATAAACCTGCCGTGGGCCTATATGACCTCAAGTCTGGCATAGGCCATGACCAGCCACTTGCCACCAACATCGTCGAAATTGATCTGGATCCTGGTATTCGTGCCGCTTCCCTCACTGCCCAGCACCACGCCTTCTCCGAATTTGGGATGGCGAACCCGCTGCCCCAGACCGATACCGCCTGAAGGCTCAGACTGCGAGCCGCCGATCATATCATGAGCATCCTGCAAGCCTCCCAGCCATGCACCCGGTCTGGAAATCTGCCCCTTCAGCCGCACTTCCTGCTTCAACGTTGCAGGAATTTCACGCAGGAACCTTGAAGGTCTGGTAAAACTGACCTCACCATGCAAACGCCTGGATTCGGCATGGCACAGATACAGTTTTTCTCTGGCTCTGGTGATGCCGACATAACAGAGGCGGCGCTCCTCCTCCAGACCTGACAGCGAATCGGCAGACATCCTGTGCGGGAACAGGCCCTCCTCCATTCCGGCAATAAAGACCACCGGAAACTCCAGTCCTTTCGCTGAATGCAGAGTCATCAGTTGCACCGCATCCTCGCCTGCACCAGCCTGTGCGTCGCCGGCATCCAGTGCAGCCTTGTCCAGAAATGCCGTGATGATTGCAGCGTTGTCTGCTTCAATAACATCGCCATTCTCGTCCGGCGGGAGCTCTGCATCAAAACTGCCGGCAGCATTCACCAGTTCTTCCAGGTTTTCCAGCCTGGTGCGTGCTTTCTCTCCGCCTTCTTTCTGGTGGTGCTGGATGAGGCCACTCTGTTTGATGAGCTGATCCATGGTTTCGTGCAGCTCATGGGTATTGCTGAACTCATCAAGTTGATTGATCAGCTCCATGAATGCCTGCACGTTCTGTGCGGCTCTGGCTGGCAAGCCCCCCTGTGTCACTGCTTGGAGGGATGCTTGCCAAAGTGAAATGCCAGCAGTTCTTGCCATTGTGCGCAAGGTTTCCAGCGTAACGTTTCCAATGCCGCGAACCGGTGTATTGATTACTCTTTCAAATGCAGCATCGTCACTGCGATTGCCTATCAAGCGCAAATAGGCAACCGCATTACGAATTTCCTGCCGCTCGTAAAAGCGGAAACCGCCATAGATTCTGTAGGGCAACCCCAGCCTCAGTAGCGCCTCTTCCAGCTCACGGGACTGGGCATTGGAGCGGTAAAGAATGGCGGTTTCACTGCGCGGATTGCCCTTGTTTGACCAGTCCTGGATCTGATCGCAAATAAAACGGGCCTCGTCCTGCTCGTTATAGGCCGCATATACAGAAATCTGCTCGCCCTCTGCTCCGTCTGTCCACAGCTCCTTCCCAAGCCTGCCGGCATTGTTGGCAATGAGCCTGTTTGCCGCCTGCAGAATGGTCCCGGTAGAGCGGTAGTTCTGTTCAAGCCTGATCAGGGTTGCAGGCGAAAAATCCTTTGTGAACTGCTGGATATTCTCGATTCTGGCCCCACGCCAGCCATAGATGCTCTGGTCATCGTCTCCTACCACCGTGAGGCTGCTTTTCTGACCGGCAAGCACCCTTAACCAGGCATACTGGATGGCATTGGTATCCTGGAATTCGTCCACCAGAATCGAGGAAAATCGCTGTTGATACCAGGCCAGCAATGCTGGCTGCCTGAGCCAGAGTTCGTGGGACCTGAGCAACAACTCGCCGAAATCCACCATTCCGCCCCTTTCGCAGGCCTCCTCATAGGCCTGATAGACACTTATCATCGTCTTGCGGAAATCGTCTCCGTAATGTTCCAGATTGGCGGCTCGCAAACCCTCGTCTTTCTGCTCATTGATGAACCATTGACATTGTCTGGCGGGCCAGCGGCCTTCATCAATATCCAGGCTCTGGTTGATTCGCTTGATCATGCGTAACTGGTCATCAGCATCCAGAATCTGGAATTTTTCCGGCAGGCCTGCTTCCTGCCAATGCGCCCTTAACAGGCGGTGCGCCAGTCCATGAAAGGTCCCGACCCACATTCCGCCCACGGGTCTTTGCAGCAGCTCCTCAATACGCGTCCGCATTTCAGCGGCTGCCTTGTTTGTAAAGGTCACCGCAAGAATGCTGGCAGGGGAAACTCCCAGTACCTCTATAAGCCAGGCGATACGATGCACAAGGACACGTGTTTTGCCACTGCCAGCACCTGCCAGAACCAGCAGATTACGCGGTTCTGCCGTGACAGCTTCGCGTTGGGGGTCGTTGAGGGAATTCAGAATAAAGGAAACATCCATACAGGTGATTCTATGCAATTATCCCGCTTTAAATAAGCTCAAATAGCGCCTCATATTCGGGCACTATGCACCCCCGAAGCGCCATTGGCAGAATTGCCCTGCTGCGTTAAGGCCTTGTTAAAAAAAGGATAAATCAAGAATATTGAAATTTCTTGCGTAGGCAAGGTTCTATATTCCTGCTACCATGGCCGAGCGCTTTTTCTTGCTATGCAGTTCTGGCCTGGTAAAAGCGGAGTTCCCGTTAACAGCGGGGGGTCGTCATGAACGTGGCATTTGTATCAAGAGAGAAATATGGCAGAGCAAGTAGAAGGCACCGTCAAGTGGTTTAACGACGAGAAAGGATTTGGTTTTATTGAACAAGCTGGTGGCAAGGATGTATTCGTACATTACAGCGCCATTGTTGCTGATGGCCGTCGGACACTGCGTGAAGGTCAGAAAGTCAAAATGACTGTAACCCAAAGCGCAAAAGGTCCCCAGGCAGAGAATGTCGTACCAGTCTGACCGACTGACCAATACCATCTGTTAAATCTCTGCGGCCTCTTGCGGTCTGCAGAGAATCGATTCTGGTTTCATCATCAAACTGGCAAATCTTTTTTGTTTCCTGTAATTGCCAAAAAGCCCATACAGTAAGCTGTTCCCTTTCATTACCCTGACCTGACAATTACGACAGGTACTTGCCTTTATTCCCCAAGAGTAAGGATACTCGCTATCTGAATTCTGCTTTTTGAATGCCATCCGGAGCCCGGTACTGGAAAACACGAACCTTACCCGCAAGATCCTGGCAGAAATGCCACAGTTGAGAAAATCCGAGCGCAAGGTAGCGCAGCTGATTCTCGATTCTCCTGCGCTTGTCCTCGGCATGCGGGTTGCCGATGTTGCAAAGCTTGCCGAGGTCAGTGAGCCCACTGTGATGCGCTTTTGCCGGGCATTGGGATTTGATGGTTTTCAGGCATTCAAGCTGCAATTGGCTCAGTTCCTGGGCAGCAGTGGCAGTTATGTCCAGTTTTCTGTCAGCGATACTGATTCGGTTGCAGATGTAAACAGAAAGGTTTTTGATGCCACTATCGGCTCACTGCTGAGTGTACGGGATGAAATTGATCCGCAGGCGCTGGAACATGCAATTAGCGTTCTCAGTAATGCCCGACGCATAGAATTTTACGGTTTTGGAGCCTCGGGTTCAGTTGCCATTGATGCGCAACACAAGTTCTTCCGGCTGCAACTGTCAGCTGCTGCCTATACGGATCCGCATATACAACACATGTCGGCCATATCACTGAAGGATGACGATGTGGTTGTTGCCATCTCCCAGTCTGGCAGAACCAAGGCGCTCATACAGAGTGTTACCCTGGCCCGTGAAGCTGGCGCCTCAGTGATTGGACTTGTACCTCGCGATACACCTCTGGCTGATTTGTGTGATCTGCCCATTCACGTGAATGTGGAAGAAAATCCGCATGTGTTCACACCGGTATCTTCCCGAATTGCACATCTGGTGGTTATTGATGTGCTGGCTATGGGGGTGGCACGGTATCGCAGCGACCTGCTAAAGGATCATCTGCGCCTGCTCAACCGCAGCCTGCGCTCATTACGGATTTCAGGCAAAAAACCGCCAGTATCCTGATTTCTATTCCACCGTGAGGCTCTTGGCAAGATTGCGGGGCCTGTCCACATCGGTGCCACGCAAGACCGCCACATGATAGGACAAGAGCTGCAGGGGAATGGTGTAAACCACAGGATCCAGAAACTCGCTGCTGTGTGGCACATTGATCACCTTGAGCCCGGCATTGTTCTGAAATCCTGCCTGAGTGTCGGCAAATACATACAATTGCCCGCCACGAGCACTTACTTCCTGCAGATTGGATTTCAGTTTCTCGAGTAATTCATCATTGGGTGCGACTGCGATTACCGGCATGTCTGCATCAACCAGCGCCAAAGGACCATGCTTGAGCTCTCCTGCCGGATACGCCTCAGCATGTATGTAGGAAATCTCCTTGAGCTTCAATGCCCCTTCTTTTGCTACCGGATACTGTGCTCCCCTGCCAAGAAACAACGCATGATGCTTTTCTCCGAAATCGTGTGACAGCTCCCTGATTGCGTCATCCAGGGCAAGTGTCTGCTCGATGATCAAAGGTAACTGGTTGAGATCGTCCACATACTTTTTTTCATCTTCAGCAGACAGGCCGTTTCTTTTTGCAAGTGCAATGGAGAGCACGGCAAAAACTGCCAGCTGGGTTGTAAATGCCTTTGTGGAAGCCACGCCTATCTCACGCCCTGCAAAGGTCATGATGCTGAAGTCTGACTCCCTTACCAGCGAACTGTTGGCTACATTGCATACTGTCATGTAACCGCAGTAGCCCAGCTCCTTTGCATAGCGAAGTGCCGCCAGGGTATCGGCCGTTTCACCTGATTGTGAAATGGTGATGAACAGGCAGTTTTCCGGGACCAGCACTTTGCGATACCGGTACTCGCTCGCAATTTCAACCGTGCAGGGAAGCCCTGCAACACCTTCTATCCAGTAACGCGCAACAAGTCCTGCATGGTTACTGGTGCCGCAGGCAACAATCTGGACATGTTTTACCTTGTCCAGGATTTCCTGTGCCTTGATTCCGAAAGACTTTTCCAGCACATGGCTTTTGCTGATACGGCCACTGAGTGTGTTGCGGATAACTTCCGGTTGTTCAAAAATTTCCTTTTGCATGTAATGGCGATAATTGCCCTTGAGCACTTCGTCATTATCAAGGTGCAGCCTTACTGGTTTCCTGGAAACTTTTTCCTTGCCGTTATAGATCCTGATTGAGTCCCGGGAAACTTCTGCAACATCGCCTTCCTCAAGATAAATGAACCGGTCAGTGACTTGACCCAGAGCAGAAGGATCAGATGCAATGAAGTTTTCACCTATTCCCACTCCTATCACTATTGGGCTGCCGCTTCTTGCAACAACAATCCTGTCCGGGGTGTCGGTATTGATAACTGCCAGTCCATAGGCACCTTCAAGTCTGGCAATGACTTTTCGTACTGTGCTGAAAAAATCCTTGCCATCTGCCTGCCACTGTTCATGAATCAGGTGTGCGATTACTTCAGTGTCGGTGTCTGAGGTAAAGACATAGCCTTTTGCCAGCTGTTCATCCTTGAGCTCCTGGAAATTTTCGATTATGCCGTTATGCACAATTGCGATGTTCTTCCCGGAAAGCTGGGGGTGTGAGTTGCGTTCCTCTGGTTTGCCATGGGTGGCCCAACGGGTATGGGCAATACCAACTGTGCCACTTGCAGGTGAAAGCTCCTCAGCATCATCCAGCACCTGCACCTTGCCTACAGTCCTGATGCAGTGAAGGCTATTATCCGGTGATATGACTGCGAGTCCGGCTGAGTCGTAACCGCGATATTCAAGCCTTCTCAAGCCTTCAATAAGGATTCCTGAAATTTTCCTTTGCGCGACAGCGCCAACGATTCCACACATAGATACGTGTTCCGATTGAAGAGACGCAATGCTCTCAGTTGTTTTTGACCGGCTTTTTCCAGCCCGACTTGTTCACTTGTCGGCTTCGTCCAATGGCGAGCTCGTTGTTGCCAACGGCCTTGGTAATTACCGATCCGGCAGCAATAAATGCGCCAGCTGCAACCGATACAGGGGCAACCAGTACCGAGTCTGATCCAATGAAAACACCGTCTCCGATGATGGTTCTGTGTTTGTTTACACCGTCATAGTTGCAGGTGATGGTTCCTGCACCAACATTCACTCCTGCACCCAGCTTGCTGTCTCCGATGTAGGAAAGGTGATTTACCTTGCTGCCCTTGCCAATAGTGGATTTCTTGATTTCCACAAAATTTCCGACCCTGGCATTTTCTTCAAGCACAGCGCCCGGCCGTATTCTGGCAAATGGCCCTATATGACAGGATAAGCCGATATTGGCATCTTCTATCACGCAATTGGCAGCAATTTCTGTACCGCTTTGTATCGCACAATTTTTCAGAATGCAGTTTGGCCCTATCTTAACGCGGTCGCCGAGCCTGACTCTTCCCTCGAAAACAGTATTAACATCCACTTCAACATCCCGACCATGTTCAAGTGAACCTCTGAGGTCGAAGCGTGCAGGGTCGCGAATGGTCATGCCTGCCATCATCAATGATGCTGCCTTTTCGTGCTGGTAATGCCGCTCCAGTGCTGCCAGCTGAAGCTTGTTGTTGATGCCGGCAACTTCCTGTTCATTTGTTGCCATCTCTGTGTGCACCAGACAGCCACTTGCCAGTGCAAGCGCCACGATATCGGTCAGGTAATATTCACCCTGGGTGTTGTTGCTTTGCAGTTGCGGCAACCATTCATTCAGTCTGTCCACCGGTATGGCCATGATCCCCGTATTGATTTCCCTGATTTCACGTTGTGCCTCTGTAGCATCCCTGTGTTCAACAATTTCGCTGATATTGCCAAGGGAATTGCGAACGATGCGGCCGAGGCCAGTGGGGTCGGTGACGCTACAGGTAAGTACGGCCATGCTGTTGTTATCCGCTCTGTCGAGCAGCTTGCGCAGCGTTTGTCCCTTGATCAGGGGAACATCACCGTACAGAATCAACGCAGTCGCACCTGGCAGCATGTCGCTCAATGCCTGTTGCACTGCATGGCCGGTACCCAGCTGCTTTTCCTGCAGCACAATTCTCACAGGCTGCCCTTCCAGTGCTTGCCTGAGGGCATCTGCCTCATGCCCGATAACAACCTGAACGGCATCCGCAGACAGGGAGGCTGTGGTGTCAAGCACATGCTGTATAAGAGGGAGTCCACCCAGCTGGTGCAGAACCTTGGGGATATCGGAATGCATCCGGGTTCCCTTGCCGGCCGCGAGTATCACAACGTTGAGTTTGCCCATGGCTTCCTGCTTTCAAGCTTTTGTCAGAAAGTCAGAATAACAAAATTTGCCAATACACTGTTTTATTTTTATCAGCAGGCAATCAATTCCGGCTGTGTAACCGGCGTGATTTTTCAGGCGAAGACCGGGTAGTTCCGGTTTGGGGGCAATATCACGACCCCAACAGGGACGGGGTCGTGAATGTCGGGACCAATCAGCGATGCAATTTCTTGCGCAATTGCTGGATGGTTCTGAGCTGTGCAGCCGCTTCTGCAAGCTGGGATGCTGCGCGGGAATATTCGAATTCGGCACTTTTGTTCAGCAACACTTCTTCCGCATCTTTTTTGGCCTGTGCTGCCTGGACCTCATCCATGTCGTCGGCACGAACAGCAGTATCTGCCAGAATATTCACGGTACCCGGCTGCACTTCAACATAACCGCCGGACACATAGAATATCTGTTCTTCACCATCCTGTGTTACCAGACGAACCGGGCCGGGTATCAATGCGGTAAGCAGGGGTGCGTGGCCAGGCAGAATGCCCATGTCGCCCAGCGTACCGGTACAGACCAGCGACTCGACACGACCGGAAAAAATCCGCGCTTCGGTGCTGGCAATATCGCAATGCATGGTCATGGCCATAGGGTTATCCTGCCTTTTCAGTCAGTGTAATTTGTGGATGATCAGTCTTTTTTCGCCATCTTGGCCGCTTTTTCCACTACCTCTTCAATACCGCCCACCATGTAGAAGGCCTGCTCTGGCAGATGGTCATATTCACCGGCAAGAATGGCCTTGAAGCCGGAAATCGTGTCCTTGAGAGATACATATTTTCCGGGTGAACCGGTAAACACTTCAGCAACAGTAAACGGCTGGGAAAAGAAACGCTCTACTTTACGGGCACGGGCCACTGCCAGTTTGTCGTCTTCCGACAATTCATCCATACCCAGGATGGCAATGATGTCTTTCAGCTCCTTGTAGCGCTGCAGAATTGTCTGCACACCCCGGGCTACATCATAATGCTCCTGGCCAATAACCAGTGGGTCCAACTGGCGAGAGGTTGAATCCAGCGGGTCGATCGCAGGATAGATACCCAGCTGGGCAATATCACGCGAAAGAACAACCGTAGCATCCAGGTGGGCAAAGGTTGTTGCAGGTGAAGGGTCGGTCAAGTCATCCGCAGGTACGTATACGGCCTGGATGGAGGTAATGGAACCGGTCTTGGTAGAGGTGATACGTTCCTGCAGCGCGCCCATTTCTTCAGCCAGTGTAGGCTGATATCCCACCGCTGAAGGCATACGACCCAACAGTGCAGATACTTCGGTACCGGCCAGCGTGTAACGATAGATATTGTCGACAAACAGCAGTACGTCGCGGCCTTCATCGCGGAATTTTTCCGCCATGGTAAGGCCGGTCAGGGCCACACGCAGACGGTTTCCGGGAGGCTCGTTCATCTGCCCGTATACCATTGCCACTTTCGATTTCTTGAAATCCTTGACGTTAACAACACCAGCTTCCTGCATTTCGTGATAGAAGTCGTTACCTTCACGGGTACGCTCCCCTACGCCTGCAAAAACGGAGAGTCCGCTGTGCTCGGTGGCGATGTTGTTGATGAGCTCCATCATGTTTACGGTTTTACCTACACCGGCGCCACCAAACAGACCGACTTTGCCGCCTTTCGCGAAAGGACAGACCAGGTCGATAACCTTGATGCCGGTTTCCAGAAGTTCTTCAGAGGCAGACTGCTCGGCATAGGTGGGCGCCTTGCGGTGAATCGGCATGACTTCCTTTTCGCCAATGGGGCCACACTCATCAATCGGGTTGCCGAGCACGTCCATGATGCGGCCGAGGGTTTCTTCACCCACTGCCACACTCACAGGAGCACCGGTACCGTTGACGCTCAAGCCACGACTGAGACCTTCTGTGGATCCCATGGCAATCGTGCGCACAACGCCGTCACCCAATTGCTGCTGAACCTCAAGCGTAGTGCCTTTGTCGGCAACCTTGAGTGCGTCATAAACCTGGGGAACAGAATCGCGTGGAAATTCCACGTCGATTACCGCGCCAATGATCTGTACGATGCGACCGCTGCTCATGTCCGGTTCCTCTTTATCCAAATTCTTGCGTTAATTGATCAATCCAAATTCTTTGTTCTGGCCACCTGGCTTCATGGTTAGAAGCGTTGCGAGCGACGCCAATACAAGGCGGAAATTTTTGAAAAAGCGCAATTTACTGAGCAGTAAATGAGCATTTTGATAAAATTTCCAACGCCGTAGTGGCAAGCGCAGTAGCTTATAACCTCAATCAGACGGCGGCTGCGCCGCCGACAATCTCCGACAGCTCCTGGGTAATGGCCGCTTGTCGTGCCTTGTTGTACACCAACTGCAGCTCACCTATCAGGTCGCCGGCATTGTCTGTTGCACTCTTCATCGCGATCATTCGCGCAGCCTGTTCACACGCGTTGTTTTCCACAACAGCCTGATAAACCAGGGATTCAATATAGCGGGTCAGCAAACCATCAAGCAGTTCCTGGGGCGCCGGCTCATAGATGTAATCCCAGTGATGCTTGAGTTCATCAGCATCTGCTGCAGGCAGCGGCAGAATCTGCTCAACTGTTGGCTGCTGGGTCATTGTGTTGACGAATTCGTTGCCAACAAGAAACAGACGATCAATGCTCCCATTGTTATAACTGTCGAGCATGACTTTCACGGAACCTATGACATCAGCCACTTCCGGTCTTTCACCAATATTGCGAACTGACGCCACAACATTGCCCCCGAAACTTTTGAAAAATGCTCCCGACTTGGCACCGATGGTACAGATGTCCACTTCAACATTCTGTTCATGCCAAAGCTTCATGGCATTGATCATGGCCTTGAACAGGTTGATGTTCAGGCCTCCGCAAAGACCCCGGTCACTGGACACTACGATAAAACCGACCCTTTTTGCCGGGCGTTCTACCATGAACTCATGGGTATATTCCGGATTGGCATTTGCTATGTGACTTACAACGCTACGGATGTTCTTTGCGTAGGGTTTGCCAAGCTGCATGGCTTCCTGCGCCTTGCGCATTTTGCTGGCAGCTACCATTTCCATGGCGCTGGTGATCTTCTGGGTATTCTTGATACTCGAGATCTGATTGCGTATTTCTTTACCTACCGCCATTGTGTTTTACCAGGTTTGGGTGGCAACAAAGTCGTTAAGTGCTTTCTTGAAGCTGTCTGCGATTTCATCGCTGTAATCGCCGGTTTTGTTGATCTTTGCCATCAGATCACCGTGTGTGCTGTTCATCCACGACAACAGGGCTGCCTCAAAATCCTGGATCTTGTTCAGCGGCACCGACTTGAGGAAACCTTCGTTGGCAGCAAAAATTGAAACTGCCATTTCTGCTACTGACAGCGGGCTGTACTGTTTCTGCTTCATCAGTTCAGTTACGCGCTGACCATGCTCAAGCTGTGCACGTGTCGCATCATCCAGATCAGAGGCAAACTGCGCAAAAGCTGCCAGTTCGCGATACTGGGCCAGAGCAAGACGAATACCACCGCCCAGCTTCTTGATGATCTTGGTTTGCGCAGCACCACCTACACGGGAAACTGAAAGGCCCGCGTTCATGGCCGGACGAATACCCGAGTTGAAAAGACTTGTTTCCAGGAATATCTGACCATCGGTAATGGAAATTACGTTGGTCGGTACGAAAGCCGACACGTCACCAGCCTGCGTTTCGATAACCGGCAATGCCGTAAGGGATCCGGTCTGGCCTTTTACCCTGCCTTCAGTGAATTTTTCAACGTAATCGGCATTTACACGGGCAGCGCGCTCAAGCAGGCGGCTGTGCAGATAGAACACATCTCCGGGATAGGCTTCACGACCGGGCGGGCGACGCAGCAGCAGCGAAATCTGGCGGTAGGCCCACGCCTGTTTGGTCAGATCGTCGTAAATGATAAGGGCATCCTGGCCGCGGTCGCGGTAGTACTCGCCCATGGTGCAGCCTGTGTAAGGTGCAAGGAACTGCATGGCGGCAGGATCAGAGGCGCCGGCAGCAACCACAATGGTGTGTTCCATTGCGCCGTGTTCTTCCAGTTTGCGCACTACAGCAGCAATGGAAGACTGTTTCTGGCCAACGGCAACATAGATACATTTGATGCCAGTACCTTTCTGGTTGATGATGGCATCAACGGCGATGGCGGTCTTACCTATCTGGCGGTCGCC